>JBBSAR010000041.1:0-16306 GCA_038252125.1 Desulfatiglandales bacterium | reverse complement strand
GACTGCGGATGTTTCGGGCCGAAAGATCCGGAGGCAGCCGCTTTTCATGACCTGCGCCCTGCCCTTTACAGGGATTTGGGGGTCATGGCGTGCATCGGCTGTCTTTATATATGGCGCAGCATCCAACGAAAGAATCCGGTTGGTTTGTCGCAATTTTTCAAATTCTATTTAAAAAGGAGAAAAGAACAATGAGAGGGTTCAAACAGATGGGAATGGCACTGACGCTGGGACTTTTCTTAACAGGAATGACCACGGTAGCTCTTGCGGGAAAAGACAAGTTCGAGCAGGAAGTGGACAAAGAGCAGGCCGCGGTGAAACTGGTCAAGGAAGTCCAGCGGGGCGGCTACGATGTCGTTACGACGGAAGAACTGAAAGGATGGATCAATGGCGGCAAGGATATGCTGATCATCGACACCATGCCCTATGAGGCCAGCTATAAAAAGGTCCATATCCCGGGCGCAAAACAGTTTCTCTTCCCCATCCCGGACATGATCGCCTGGGATGTTAAAGAAACAGACGGGAAGACACAGGAGGAATATATCGAGCTCCTCGGGCCGAACAAGGACAGGGTCATTGTCGTATATTGCGGCTTTGTAAAATGCACGCGGAGTCACAATGGCACGGCCTGGGCAAAAAAACTCGGGTACAAAAATGTTTATCGCTATCCCGGTGGAATTTTTGCATGGAAAGGCGCCAACTATCCTACGGAGAAAGTGGAGTAACGATCCGCCAGTCTGTATGGTTCCGGAGACCGGGGATAATCGACCATCCCCGGGTTTCATCACAGCTTTTCCACCACCACGATATCTCCGTTGTCCAGCTGCTTCAGGGATAATTCACGAAGATCCTTCTTGGCGGGTCCGGATATCCACTTGCCCGAACGATCAAAAACGCTGCCGTGGCATGGGCAGAGGAACTGAGAGGACAGGACATCGTAGCCAAGCGTACAGCCCAGATGAGTGCATTTGGAAGAAAGGGCGTAGAAGGTTTCACCCTGCCTTTCAAGAAAAACTCCATCCTTGAAATTCAGTCCCGAAAGCTGTTCGCCAGGATGAAAAACGACCTTTCTCTCATTGGGCTTTCTATAGGTAATAAAGGAAAGAACAGGAACACCAAGCGCAAAAGCCCCTGCAAGGGGAAAAAACCGGCGTAATATTTTTTTGATAAACGATCTTCTATCCATCAAGAGTTAAAGGCGAATTGTAGATTACAGGTTAAATACAATGAGTTTCGCAAAAATGAAAGACAGGAGACCTTCTCCGGGACCGGAGGAGATCTCACAGCTTGCACAGGAAAGGGCAAAGAATTTCTTCTTGTCAAAACAACTCTTCTGCTCCGAGGCGGTATTGCTGACACTCAATCACGGCCTCGACGGAGGAATGAGCGACGAATTGGCCATTCGCATTTCGTCCACGCTGCCGGAGGGACTTGCCGGCAGCGGGTGCCTCTGCGGCGCCCTCGGGGGCGCGACTCTCGCTCTGGGCCTCTTCCTGGGAAGGGATCGGCCCGCCGGTCGGCGCGACAGAAACCATGCCCTGCCGGGAACGAGAGAACTGCACGACCTGTTTAAAAAACAATTCGGCGCAACCTGCTGCCGGGTTCTGAGCAGGAAGGCGAAAGACCTTCCTAAACAACATTTTGAGCAATGCGCAGGCATGACGGGCACGGCAACCGCTCTCGCAACGCAAATTATTCTCCGGGAACGTCCTGAAATAATCCGTCAGGTTGACTATGCATTTCTCAACAAACAGGAGTCGAAAGTGGGCTCTTTGGTTCGAAAAACAGTTAATTCCGTGATTTTTTAGGGTACGCAGGTAATCTTGTTTATGGCCTTAATGCCATGAGGTTGTTCAAAAAGTCGTGCTTCATTTTCACTTTTTGATTCACCCACGAAATATCTGCTTCAACGTTCGGCAAAACTGCTGAACCTGATATCCCTCTCTTGCGCAGCCTTTCAGACAAGACGGACAGGGATCGATCTTCTTCCTGATTTATTTCAACCCGGCATCTGTTCAAAACATCCAAAATCGGACCGATATCTACTCCTGCTGCTCTCTCCATCAGGCCGAGCAAACGGGTGTTATCCGTTTCGGGATCGATACGAGAAAAACAGTCTTCCATGAATATTTCCCGTACCATTTGATTGTTTTGCATTCCAATCGTCTCTAATTCTTCCACCAGGCGTTCCTCAGACATGATCTGATCTTGGAATTTCCGCAGAAACCCGTGAATCTTTCCTTCCAATTCCTGTTTTTTAAAGGCTATCCTGTCTTCATCCGTTACATCTACTTCCTTTGCCTTCTCCATTATAATGTCAAGCGTGCTTCTGATTTCCGCCATTGCCTTATACCCTTTTTCAATACCTAATATGTAGGAATCCCGGTCTTGCTCTTAAACCGGTTGTATTCCACCATCCTCGCAAGCGCGTTTACCGCATTTTCCGGCGCCTGGTAGAACACGCCGCTGTACTTCCGACCGGGCTGATACCTGACCGTACCCTGATCCGTGCGCGCCATGGAAACCCCGATGACAGGCTTCTCATAGGTTTCCATAAACGCTGCCATTTTTGAAACGAAGAGTTCCTCGTAGTCTCCGCTCATTTTCTCAATCCCGGACAGAAAGTCGGGAGAGACCTCCTTATCGACCTCTTTTGCAGACTTTACCAGTTGACGAACCAATTCGTTTCTTCCCACAATGCCGAGACAGATGACAGCATCGATTCCCTCCCATTTGAGCAGTTCTTCCACCGCAACAATCGGGGCGTCCGGATCCCTTGTTCCCACCAGATCAACGGGATTTCCCCTGCTCCAGAACGGAGGGAGATATTTCCCGATTCTCTCGACAATCTCAATAGGCAGGTTGGGAACCAGAAGCCCCCGCTCGTTGCATTCATCGGCAGTCACCACACCCCACCCACCTCCAAGGGTCACAATGCCAACCCTGTTGCCTCTGGGAAGCGGGAGGGAAGAAAAAGCGGCGGAAAGATCCAGCAGTTCCGTGGGGACCCGCACATCCAGGATCCCCGCCTGGCGACAGGCTGCCCTGAAAATAGCATTTTCTCCGCTCATGGATCCGGTATGGGAAGCAGCAGCGGCCCTTCCCGCATCGGTACGGCCGCCTTTCAGGACAATAATCGGCTTACTGACATTGATTCTCCTGGCCGTCTCTATGAATTCAGGTCCGTTATCCACACTTTCCAGATACAGCACGATAATTCCGGTATGGGGATCCTTTTCCAGGTATTCCAGATAGTCGGTACAGGAAAGCATGGCTTCGTTTCCAGAGCCGACAAAAAGAGAGATGCCGATTCCCTGCTGCTCCGCCCAGTAGATCAACTGGTTCCCCAGATTTCCTGACTGTGAAATAAATGCAACGGAACCCTTCCTGGGACGGGTATGTGTTCCCGTGGCGGAAAGACGCGAATAGGGGCAGATAATGCCCATGGTATTCGGACCTATGATCGCCAGCCCATATTGCTTACAGAGTTCCACCATTTCCTCTTCCAGCTTCTTGCCCGATGCATCCTGCTCGCTGAAGCCTGACGTAATAATCACGGCCCCCTTGACACCGTGTCTGCCGCAATCCTCCAAGACAGCGGGAACAGACCTTGCCGGGGTGGTGATAAAGACAAGATCCACGGGTTCCGGAACATCCCCCATTTGCTTGTAGACCTTAAGGCCGAAAATCTCATCATCCCGAGGATTCAAAGGAAATACCCCGCCTTGAAACCCACCGGCGACAATGTTTGACAGAATTAACTGTCCCCATTTCCCGAAATTCTTGGAAGCGCCTATCACGGCCACATTTCTCGGGTTGAAAATGGATTTCAATGATTCCTTATACGCAGCTTCGTATTTCATAGACCCCTTTGATTTTCTTGTTAGTAGATTTTTCTTATGAACCGACCGGCCCCGAAGAACGACTTCAGCCTTTCCCGGTGCATGAAAGGTCCCGAGAACGGTCTTCTTTTTGCCCTGCCGGCGGAAAAGGTTCCGTCCCGCCATTCGTTTCCAAACCGGAGATCTTCTTATTTTTCAATGGGAATGCCCCATGGATAGTTTTCCATACCGGCTTTATTGAAAGGAAGAGCAGCAATACGGCGCCTGCAAACTGGATCCATTGGGGCACCATTTCAGAGCCCTGAATGACCGTTGCGCTAAGAGATATCCCCGGCAACTGATAGATTCTGTCCACCGCAAGGCCGAAACAGATTGCGGAAATTGCAATGGCGCACACATAGATCACCGTGGCCCTTTTCCCCAGAACTCCCAGAAGCACGGTCAAAGACGTAATGTTGGTGGCCGGACCCGCCAGAAGGAAGACAAGGGCCGCCCCTGGACTTACCCCTTTCAGGATCATGGCGGCCGCTATGGGCGTCGAAGCCGTGGCGCAGATGTATAAAGGGGTGCTTATGAGCAGCATGATCAGCATGGAGTAGATCCCACCGCCAAGGTAAGCGCTGAGAAAATGAGCCGGAATCAGCGCCGTAATCACTCCCGCCAACAGCATCCCCACCAGAAACCACCCGGCCATGTCGCCCCAGACCTCGGAAAAGGCATACTTCAACCCAATACCGATCTTCTGGAAAAAATCGTGATGCCGTGTATGCTCTTCGGGAGGACAGTCCGTTCCATCGCAGCAACCATCCGCAGGGCAGGAAAGATCAGCAACGGGAATAACCCCTTGAGATTTCTCACCGAAAAGATTTTCAGCGATTCCTGCCACCGTCGCCGTGACAAATGCGGCAATCGGTCTAATCACCGCCATGATCGGACCCAAAAGCGCATAGGTGATCGCAATGGAGTCCACCCCAGACTCGGGAGTGGCTATAAGAAAGGCGGTGGTGGCCCCGCTGTTTGCCCCCTGCTTTTTCAATGATACGGCAGCAGGAAGAACGCCGCAGGAACAAAGGGGCACCGGAATCCCCAGGAAGGCCGCCTTGAAAACAGAGCTGAACCGTCCCCGGCCCAGATGCTTTGCAACGGAATTCGGGCTGAGAAAAACCCGGAGCAGGCCTGCCGCGACCATACCGAAAACCACATAAACAGAGGCCTCCATCATGAGATGCCAGGACTCCACCATAACTTGAACAAAAAATTCCATCAATTATAGACTCGCACTCTCCTCTTTCTGAAAAGCTCCCCGATCGCCCATTTTCGAATCCTATTCAAATTTCCCGACGGCGAAATACAGCATCAGGAAGTCAATCCGTCGTGCTATTGTTTTTGAATAAGATACCCATTTTTGTAAAATCTATACTCTTTCTTGCTCAAAAACAAGAGTGGATCTAATGAAAAAGGTGGGCAACCACCCGAATGAAGACATTGCAGAAATACAATATAGAAAAAATGTCCTCGCAAAAGCTTCCTGTGGAAAACCATGGGGGAAAAGCCAAAATGAGACTTCCCGCCCCTTGGTTTTCCTGCTTGACACGGATTTTTTTTCCCCCTATAGTAATGCCAGATATTATTGAATTAACTTAAATATTTCTTTCTGTACAGAACACTTTCGCCCAATACGAGCCTGAAAATATTTAAGCAAGATCGCAACAAAGCAAACCCCTGAAACATACAGTGACGCGCAATAAATGGGTAATTCATCCTCTGCCGGTTCTTTCAGTCTGCGTGCCTTTCACCATCAATATCGGTCGCGTATTATCGACGAATGGGTGGAGAGGCTGAAAAATGAAGCCGGCGAACAATACGGCGCCAGACCCCGAACGGAGCTTCAAGGCACCATTTCAGAAGCTTTTGACGCCAACTTCCACTATCTGATTGATGGGAAAATAGGTCCCATCAATCGGTTCATCGATCGCATTACCGAAATGCGTCTCGGAGCGGGTTTTCTGCTCTCAGACGTACAAAAAGCCTTTGAATTGTATCGGACGATCGTTCTTCCCCTTCTCGCCGAAGAAGCCGACATCGATGCATTCCTCCGTGCATTTACAAAGATCAATCAGTGCCTCGCCTATACCATCCATCGATTCAGTGATCATTTTCAGGGCATGCATGAAAAAGAAATCATAGCTCACAACAGACGGCTGGAAGACGAGGTGGCCGCAAAAACAAAAGACCTCAGTGAATCGGAGCTGAAATATAAAATACTGGTCGAGGAAATCAATGACGGATATTTCGTCATACAGGAACAGGTCATCGTTTTTGCAAACCGCGCCTTCTGTCACATGCATGCCTATACGCTACAGGAGGTGGTAGGTCGGAAATTCTATCTTTTTCTTGCTCCGCCAAATCGGAAAAGAGTAATCGATATCTACAACAGGAGCCTTGAAAAGCAGCCGGCCCCGAGCACATTTGAATATATGCGGTTAACGAAAAGCGGGAAAATTTTTCCTACCGAGATTACGGCAAAGGTTGTAATTTATGAAGGAAGGCCTGCGAATATCGGGATCTGCAGGGATATTACCGAACGAATCAAAATGGAGGAGAAGGTGAGGGAAACGGAACGGATGGCCTATATCGGACAAATCACCGCCTCCCTTTCCCATGAAATCCGGAACCCCCTGTCGGCCGTGAAAATGAACCTCCAGATTCTGGAAAAAAACAAGGCTATCAAGGGAAATGATGAGCGGCGGATTCAGATCTCCACACGGGAAGTCATCCGGTTAGAACGCATCTTGAACCAGTTACTGGACTTTGCCAAACCTCTGCAGATCGCCTTGTCCCCAGTCGATATCAACCAAACCATCCATTCCTGCATGGAAACCCTGGACGTAAAATTGAAAGATGAAGAGTTGTCCGTTGTTTTATCACTGGACAGAACCATACCGAACTTTCAAGCGGATGGCGCCAGGTTGGAACAGGCATTTTTCAATCTTTTGCTCAATGCCATGGAAGCTTCCTCCCCCGGTGGCAACCTGTGGATTACCACCGCACTCATTGCCTCAAAAAACGATCCTCTCGTGGAAATCGTCATCCAAGATGAGGGCAGCGGCATTGAAGAAAGACATATGGACGAGCTGTTCACCCCTTTCTTTTCAACCAAAACCAAGGGGACAGGGCTTGGACTTACCAATGTAAACCGCATTGTACAGGCCCATGGAGGCCGTATTCATGCCGGAAAATGCAATGGGAAAGGGGCGGCGTTCCGGATCCATCTGCCCGTAAGGTAAAAACTATGGCCAAAATTGTCGTGATTGACGACGAGTATTCCATTCGAGAAAGCCTGGAGATGTTCCTCAGTGAAAAGGATCATCAGGTTTTCACCGCGGATACGGGTGAAAAAGGCTTTCAGCTATTTGCTCTGCATGATCCGGAAATAGTCATCCTGGACATCCGTCTCCCTGATGGAAACGGTCTGGATCTGTTGGTTCGTTTACAAGACGAGCAGTGTGCCGCCAAAGTAATCATGATCACGGCCTTTCAGGATATGGAGACCACCATAGAGGCCATGAAACGGGGTGCTTACGACTACATTCACAAACCCCTGGACGCGGATGTGGTGGAGAAAACCGTCAACAGGGCTCTGCACATCCTTAGAGTGGACCGGGAATCTCCGATCCTCGGCAAGGAAGGACCACCTCCCAACGAGGATGTCATCATCGGAAAAAGTGAAAAAATGCGAGGCATTTTCAAGATGATCGGGCTCGTGTGTCAAAACAGCGCAACCGTACTCATTCAGGGGGATACGGGTACGGGAAAAGAATTGATCGCACGGGTCATACATCGCAACAGCCTTTTCGACAAAGAGCCGTTTGTCACGCTGGATTGTTCCGCCATAGTGGGCAACCTTCTGGAAAGTGAGCTCTTCGGTCATGAAAAAGGCGCATTCACCGGAGCTACCGCCACCAAACCGGGAAAAATTGAACTGGCCGGAAAAGGAACTCTTTTCCTGGATGAACTGGGCGAACTGCCTTTAAATCTTCAGGGAAAATTTCTCGGGTTTCTGCAGAGAAGAACCTTCACAAAAGTGGGCGGGCAGAAAATTCTGCAATCCCGTTGCCGCATCATCGGCGCCACAAATCGCGATCTGGCAAGCATGGTACAACAGGGGGCCTTCAAAGAGGACCTCTATTTCCGCTTGCGGGTTGTTATCATCAACGTGCCGTCCCTGTGGGAACGCCGCTCCGACATTCCGGACCTGGTCAACCACTTTCTTCAGAAAATCAATTATGAACTGGGAACCGAGGTGAGCAAACTTCAGACCGGGGTCATGGAACGTTTCATGGCGCATCCCTGGGCGGGAAATGTTCGGGAATTGGAAAATGTCCTGGTAGAGGCCATGGTCCGAGCCAGAGGAAATGTCCTTCTGTTGGACGACGTGGAAGAAATTCTCAAAATGGATGATCCGCTTCCTTCAGAAGGCCTTTCCACCTACTCATTGCTCCAGGTGGAAAGAGAGCATATCGAAAGAACGCTGAAGCATCTCCATTGGAATCGCTCCAGAGCAGCAGAGGCATTAGGTATCTCGCTGCCTACCTTAAGGGCCAAAATCAGGAAATACAAGATAACAGCCCCTGTGGGATAAATTCCGGAAAACTTCTTGGTATTTCCCATAAAAAGTCCCGCAATGCAAAAAAGGCCTGCAGGCAGAATCGCACTAACATGAAAACATTTTTCTACCACGAAAAGAAATTTTCACCCATAGGCTTTCCAAACATCCCGTACGACCGCCTTGCACAACATCAAAACTCCGTCAAATCATGCAGTTATAGTTCAGCTTTGTTTACCGGAATAATATTCCATCTCTGGCATGAACATTGCTGATGTGTTTATATATTCATTTTAGTCTTGCCTTTTATCCGCATTTCCAAGAGCGGTACACATAGAAGTACCATTTCCACTTTTTTCCATCTCCTATAAATCCCGAGCACAGGTTCGGGAAGTTGTTGCAGGGGCGTCACACTTCCCTGTGGATTTCATAGTGGAGAATCAAATGGAACTAAAAACGCTCAAGACCATTGAAAAAGAGCATCTTCAGACAGTCCTTGAAAAAACGGACTGGGATCTTGAGAAAACCGCTCAACTGCTCAAGATCCACGTATCCCAGGTTAATAAGAAGATTCGGTCGTATGGCCTTCGAAAAGGTGATGCGAAATAATCTTTCAGGTTCAACATTATATACCTTAAACCAGAGGAGGGACAACGCATGAAGAAGAACAACCGAATTGTATTGGGGATGGCACTACTACTTTTTTTCTTTCTTTTTCCAATCACAGGGGTCTTTGCGGCAGAACCGATTCTATTGGGAGCGCCGCTCAGCACCGCCTATCTTTACGGGTGGGACGCTGAAAGAGCAATCAAGCTGGCCATCGAAGAAATCAACGCCAATGGCGGGGTCAAAGTGGGCAATGAAATGCGCCCGTTTGCCGTGGACGTCATTGATACCAGGGATCTCGAACCCGGCGTTCCGGTAAGTGAAGCCCTTATGGCCATGGAAAAATTAATCCTCGAAAAGCATGTTAAATTCATCGTGGGTGGCCCTGTTCGCTCTGAAGCCGCCCTGGCCGCCATGCCCCTCCTTAGCAAATACAAGGTCGTATCCATCCTGACCACGGGCGCGCTGAGCCCCAAGTATCATGCCCTGGTGGAACAACAGTATGACAAATTCAAATACTGTTTTCGCATCCACGGAGAAGCAAAATGGCTCGTCAAGGAAATTCTCACCTGCCTGATGGAAATTAAGCAGAAATATGGATTGGACCGGCTGTTTATCATGGTTCAGGATGTGGCGCATGCAAGAGCGGCAGGGGCCATTCTCGGCAAACTGGCGGCGAAAAACGGCTGGGATGTGACGGGGACGGAGATCTATCCCACTGGAACCACCGATTTTTCCATGGGATTGCTCAAAGCCAAAAAGACCAACAGCGATGTTTTGTCCATCTGGATGGATATGCCGGAAAGCGCTATCCTGCTAAAGCAATGGTATGACATGAAGATTCCGGCCCTGCCTTTCGGGTCCACCCTTGCCGCGGCCGAACAGCCGGGATTCTGGGAAGCCACCAAAGGAAAAGGGCAGTACTGCCTCGCCAACGTGGTCAATGCGGGCAACGCCCCCAGCGAAGCCACGCCGTGGACCATGAAGTTTTATAATGCCTACAAGACCCGCTGGAATGTTGAACCCGAGGGCCTGGGAACCTCCAGCAGCTATATGGCCGTCTATGTCTTGAAGGACGCCATCGAAAGGGCCGGTTCCCTCGATCCCGACAAGGTGGTCGCGGCGTTGGAAAAAACGGACGTGATGGGCGTTTACGGTAGAATCCGCTTCACCCCTAAAGGGCATCAGATTATCCCAAGTTTCGACCCCAAGGAAGGCGCCGTGGGTAGCATTTTCCAATCGCAGGACGGAAAACGGGTGGTTGTATTCCCCAAATCGATTGCCAAAGGCGAAATAGAGCTTCCGCCGTGGATGAAATCCAAAAAGTAGTTTGAGGACATACTCCGTCCCCTCTCCCGGAAAAGCGGTTGAGGGGAACGGATTTTGTTTTCTATTAACACCATCATCAGGATCTCTTATGGATATTTTGATTTACGGCATCATCAACAGCAGCATGCTGGCATTAATGGCACTGGGTTTCGCGCTGGTCTATGGGACCAGTCGCATACCTAATTTCGCCCACGGCGCCATCTATGTCCTGTGCGGATTTGTTACCTGGTTCTTTGTTCGGTCCCTGGAACTGAACTATATGCTGAGCATTATCCTTTCACTAATCCTCATCGGCTTTTTAGGCGCTCTGATATACCGATTTGTGCTGATCCGCGTGCGGGGAATGAACATTTCGGAAATCATCGCCTCCTACGCCATCGGCCTGGCTATCATAGAGACTTTGCGCTGGGGTGGTTTCAAGGGGACAACCTACACCTTGCCGGTGATTATCGAAGGGAGTGTGATGATCGGCGGCATTCCGGTGGACTACCAGCGCATTCTCGTGGTGGTACTGGCCGCGGCGGTCGTGGCGTTCCTATGGCTTTTCACCCACTATACCCGCATCGGACTGGCCCTGAGGGGAATGGCGCAGGATGAGCGGGCGGCCCTCATGCTGGGTATAGACTCCGACACCATGGCGGTTGTGGCCATGGCCTTCGGTTGCATGTTGGCCGGATTTGCCGCCATTGTGTTGCTGCCTCTGGGCAATATCGTAGTAGAAAAAGGCTACGATGTACTCATCCAGGCCATTGCCGTTTGTATTGTCGGAGGATTGGGGAGCTGGATGGGCGCCGTCCTTGCCGCTTTTATTATCGGGTTTGCGCAGATACTCACAACCGTATACCTTGGGCCCCAATTCCAAATGGTGGTGGCCTTCCTCGCTATTATTTTAACGCTGATTCTGAGACCGTCAGGTCTGTTCGGACAACAGAAAGAACTGGAAGAGAGGGTCTAACGTGGATAGTAAACAAAGTCGAAAGGAAAGGATTGATCGCGGCATAAAGGTCCGATCCGATGGTCTATACGCCCTTATGGGCTGGCAGGAACTGTGCTATCTGACCCTTCCCAGGTTCCTGCTGATTGCCGGATTGCTGGCATTGCCTCTCATCATGCCGGGCATGTACTGGCCGCGGGTTATTACCATTGTATGCATTTACGCCCTGCTGGCGTTGAGTTTTGATTTCCTGGCCCATTTCGTTGGGCTGGTATCCCTTGGCGGTGCATTCTTCATCGGCACGGGGGGATATATATCAGCCATCTTGAACACCTCCTACGGAATGTCCCCCATGCTCACCATTCCCATCGCGACTCTTGTCGGCGCCGTCATCTGCACTATTTTGCTCCTTCCCTGTCTCCCCCTCAGAGGGGTTTATTTCGCTATCGTGACCCTAATGTACCCCCTTGTTCTGGCCAGAATTATTGAAGCCCTGGACATTTTTGGAGGAACCGACGGCATTTTGGGTGTTGACAGCTTTCCCAATGCATGGCTTGAGCAGTACTTTGTTATCATCGTCCTCCTCTTATTCCTGTTCGGCGCTAGAAGGCTGGTAAACCAGGATATCGGACTGGTTTTTCGTGCGGTGAAAGACAATGACCAGGCAGTGCGGGCATCAGGGATGAACGTGAACACCTACAAAGCGGCTGCCGTTTTCATCGCTGCTACCATGGGATGTTTCGGGGGCGCCTGCCTGGTCCACATCTACATGTGGGGAGGGATCTCTCTTTTCGCGCTGGATTTTTCCATCCTGCCCATTGCAGCCACCGTCATCGGAGGCGGAGGAACCCTTGTAGGACCTGTCCTGGGCTGTCTGATTCTGGTCCCCATATCGGAACTCCTACGGGAATTCGGAACCCTTCGAATTGTTTTTTATTCATTGATTCTGGTTGGATTCGTCGTTTTTCGAAGCGAAGGAATCATGGTGTACGGAGAGCAAAAATATCATCAGTTTGAAAGGTGGGTCAAGGTATGAGCGATCAACCGATCTTGAAAGTGGAAGAAGTCACCAAGGCCTTCGGAGGGATACTGGCGCTGAACCGGGTGAGTTTTGAATTGAAGGAAGGAGAAATTCTGGGGATCATCGGGCCCAACGGATCCGGCAAGACCACCATCGTAAATTGCATCACCGGATTCATCAGGGCCACATCGGGAAGGATTTTTTTCAGGGGAAAAGATATCACCGGGAAGCCCCCGCACAAGATTGCCGACATGGGCGTCACCCGTACCTTTCAGATCATGCGGCCTTATTTCAGTTTGCCCGCCTACAAGAACCTGGTTATCCCGTTATTTTCGCCACGGGCGAAACGAACCGGAGGATGGAGGGGAGGAGGAAAGCTGGGCGACAGAAACACCGTGGGAATCGACATTCTGGAAGAAATCGGTTTTGAACGGGATTCCTATGTCCCTTACAAAATGGCCTCCGCGCTGCCCACCGGTTATCTGAAACGGCTGGAACTGGCCCGCTGTCTGGCATTGAAACCCGAAATCATACTTTGCGATGAAGTGTTTTCCGGCCTCAGCATGAGTGAAATCGCCAGCATGGTGCCGCTCATTGAACGTCTCCAGATGGAAGGGATTTCCATCATTATGATCGAACACCGGTTGCGCGAGCTGTTTCGCGTGGCAAACCGGGTGATGGTCCTGAATTTCGGAGAAAAGCTCGTGGAGGGTTCCGCTGAAGAAGTCATGGCCAATGAGCAAGTGAAGGAAGCCTATTTCGGATCCGAAGAGGTCGAGGAGGTCATGAGCTATGCTTGAAGCAACGGGCCTGATGGTATTTTACGAGAATGTGCTGGCCCTCAACAATGTGAGCGTCCGGTGCGGCCAAAACCAGATTGTAGGGGTCTTCGGCGCCAACAGCGCCGGCAAATCGACGCTCATGTATGCCCTTTCAGGCATTATGGAGGACATCCGGAAAAAGGAAGCCATGGCCGGGGGCGAGAGGATTACCATCCTTGGCGAAATCCGCTATCTTGGAAACGAGATCACGTCCATGAAGCCCAGTCTTCGCGCGAAAAAGGGCATTGTTCTCTGCCCGGAAAGGCGAAGGATTTTCAAGGAGAGCAGCGTACTGGAAAATCTGCGTATTGGCGGGTATCTGGCAACATCGTCCCAGGCCAGAGAAACCATGGATTATGTCTTCACCATTTTTCCCGCCCTTGAAAAGCTCAAAAAACGCACCGGCGGCTTCCTCAGCGGGGGTGAACAGCAGATGCTGGCCATCGGGCGGGCCTTGATGGCCCAGCCTAAAATCCTTCTTCTGGATGAACCGCTTTTGGGTTTGAGTCCTCTGATGCAGGCCATTCTCATCCGAGGAACCAAGGTGATTCGCGACGAGCGAAAGATTTCCATTATGGTAACGGAACAATATGCCAGACCCGTAATGCCTATCGTGGACCATGCGTTCATCATTGAAAACGGAGCGGCTGTCATGGAAGGAAGCCGAAATGAACTGATGAGCAATCCGGATATTCGTTCGGCATATTTCGGTGTGTAAAGCATTTGATGAGAAAGAATTGTAGAACGCCACTTCAGGGAGTAAAGTAATTCCATGAAAATTGACGAAGATGCACTGGCAAAAGAGGTCACTTTTACGCGCTTTGATCGCATGAGCGAACGGTATCCGGACCGACCGGCGGTGGTCTATCTTGGAGAATCGTTCAGTTACACTCGTCTCCGGAATCTGAGCGAACGATTTGCCGGCGGCCTGGCGGACATGGGTGTCAAAAAAGGCGACAAGGTCATGATCTACATCTCCAACTGCGTACAGTGGATCATCGGATTTCTCGCCATCCAGAAACTGGGCGCCGTTCTTGTGCCGGTGGCCCCCATTTACACCTCTTTTGAGATCGAGTACATGATTAAAGATTCCGGCGCGGAAACGGTGATCTGTCTGGATACAAACTTCTGCTATGTAAAGGAGGTCATGGACAAGACAGGGCTGAAAAACGCCATTGTCACCAACCTGGTGGATCTGCTTCCTCTCTGGAAACGGTCCCTTGGGGTCCTGTTTGACAAAATTCCCACGGGAAAAGTCGACCGGGACAGCCGGGTCCATTCTTTCAAATCCCTTTTGAAACACGCCCCCCTGACCTCCCCGGTTTCGCTGGATCCCTGGAAGGATCTCGCCTACATCCTCTACACCGGAGGGACGACGGGATTCCCGAAAGGCGTCCCCGGAAACCATATCGGGATGACTTCCTATGTAAACGATGTGACGGAAGATGTGGCCTTGGGACATTTGAAAGAAGGCGAAGACGTGTATATTGCAGTCAACCCTCTCTTTCACATCATGGCCCTCGGGCTTTGCATGGCATTAGGGCTCAACAAGGGAAATGCCGTGTTGCTCATGCCGGTCCCCCAGGTGGATGCCATCATGAAGACCATCGAACGGGATAAGGCTCGCTGGTTTCTCGGCGTCCCGGCCCTCTATCGCATGATTCTGGAAAACGACCGGCTGGATTCCTATGATCTCAGCTCTCTGCGTTATTGCTACTGTGGCGGCGACGTCCTGCCGGCGGAAGTGTTCAACCGCTGGAAAGAGCGTTTCGGGGTTCCCATCTACCAGGTATACGGATCCACCGAAGCGGGGCATGTGGCTTACAGCCGTATCGAAAAGGACCCCAAACCCAATACCATCGGGCTGCCGCTTAGAAGCCGGCAATGCATGGTGGTGGACCCGGACACGCTGATACCGGTGAAACAAGGCGAAACGGGCGAACTTCTCGTCACCTCCCCTTACTCCATGAAAGAATATTGGAATAAACCGGAGGAGACAAAACGATCCTATATCGACATCGACGGTCAAATTTTTTACCGGATGGGTGACTTTGTGAGTGAAGATGAAGACGGACAGTTCGTGTACATGGAACGATCCGCCGATGTAATCAAACACAAGGGATACCGGGTATCCGCCTCGGAAGTGGAAGCGGTATTGCAGGATCATCCCACGGTAATCGGCGCCTGTGTCGTGGGCGTTCCGGACAAGAAAGTGGGAGAACGCATCAAGGCCATTGTGGTCCTGAAAGAGGATGCCAAGGGGGTGGGTGGCACCGATCTGATCAAGTGGTGCAGGGAGCGGCTGGCCGCTTACAAGGTGCCCGGGTATATTGAATTTCGCGATATGTTGCCGAAGAGCAAGGTGGGCAAATTGCTCCGAAGGGAAATTCGAGATGAAGAACGAAGAAGACTGACCAAGAACAAGGTGTGACACAATTCATTGACTGTGGGAGATAAGGATGGCAGAGAGCATACTCAGCAATAAGCGCCTGTTGGCGGTGGACGACGAACCGGATATCCTGGAGACCCTGGAAGAACACCTGGAGGATATAGACGGACTGGTTCTGGACAAAGCATTGAATTATGAGGCGGGATATCATCTCATTCGCTCCTGGAGCTATGACATTGTCATTCTGGATATTATGGGGGTGCGCGGATTTGACCTTCTTAATGCCGCGGTAGCTCTGGGGTATCCCGCGGTCATGCTCACAGCCCATGCGCTAACGCCCGAATCGCTTCGTAAATCCCTTCAACTGGGGGCCAGAGCTTTCCTCCCAAAAGAAAAGATGTCGGATATCGTCTCTTTTCTCGAAGATGTCCTCACCACAAATCACCAGAAGGGATGGCGCCGCGTATTTGATCGTTTGGGTGGATTTTTCCTGAGAACCTTCGGTCCGGAGTGGCAAAAAAATGAAAAGGAATTCTGGGATGACGTAACCTCGGGAAAATACATCCCTGATCCGGTCATCCTGAAGAAATAGGCTTTTAAGGAACGGCATATGCTCATGTAAAATTTCCCAACCAGGTGTCTATCTTCTGCTTTTATCCGGATCGGTTTCAATTCCTCCTTTCTTTTCTGTATTCCATTGTCCTTTTGAGCCAATTCTACTTTCAATCTGGAAAATCTATCCTTTAAACTCGATACGTGTT
>JBBSAR010000040.1:0-16392 GCA_038252125.1 Desulfatiglandales bacterium | reverse complement strand
AGTCACGGTGTTTTTGTCGATCCCAAGCCTCTGTCGGAGCTCTCCTTTGAATTTCCGCGATGAAAGAAATGGTTCCAGGTCAAATCCAAGAGGGATGGTCTTAATGCGATCGGCCGTTGTAATTTTGAATTTTTCGGAGAGGTCTCTTTTCTGGGAATCACTGATGGCCACGATCACGTCGGTGCCCCTTGCCAACAGCCGTTCGACCCATACGAAGGCAGATGATTTTATTTTGCTGAAATATCCTTCAAAAACATGGCCATGGAACGTATGAACGGTTCGGATTTTTTTCCTGTAAAGCATATTACACAGGATAACGGCCAGTCTTGCAGTGGTCCCGGCCTTGGCGGTGTGCGTGTCCACGATTTGCGGGTTCTCAGCGCGAAGGAGAGAAAAGATCTTGAAGAAGGCCTTCAGATCCAGCAATGGCCTGATTTCGCGCTGCAGATCATCAATAGCTATAGGCTTTTCGTCCAGGGAATCAAATAGGTAGCTCATATCTCCTTCCTGATGAGATATCTTTCCGGTCACAAGAATGGAGTGGAATTTTCTTGGATTGAGCCCTTTGGTCAGTAAATATACGTGTATGGACGGACCGCCTATATTCAGCCTGGCAATGAAACGGAGCAGCTTTATCCGTCCGTCGAGAGGTGAATCCGCAGTTTTTTCGCCATGGGAAACGTGCAGCAGACGATTGAACAGAAACGATATGCCCTGGGAGCACATCACGAAGAAGAAACGGTACAGGAGGCCCCAGAAAATGAGTGGCCTCAGAAAAGAGTAGGGCGACCGGGCATGTTTTTCAAAAAGGCGATAAATGCTCTTGTGAAATTCCAGTACGGATCGAAGGATGTTTTTATTGCTGCTGACCCCTGCAAAATGAACGACGGAAGACCTTGGGAAATAAATCACCTTCCATCCGTTCTGCCACATACGTCGGCACCAGTCCGCATCTTCCCAGTACATGAAGAACCGGGCATCCAAGGGACCGACATGTTCGATGGATTCTCTTCGCACCATCATACAGGCCCCCGACACCCAGCCCACCGGCATGGGGGTAAAACCATCAGACCTGCTTGTCAGGATATTTTCCCGCGTGATCGGATTGTCCGGAAAAAATCTCGTGAGGATCGATCTCCTGCCGAAAAGCGCCGTGAGCGGGGTCGGAAAGGACCGTGCGGACCCCTGGACGGTCTTGTCAATATCCAGGATTCTCGGTCCGACTATTCCTACCTTGTCGTGGGTATTCATGTATTCCAGAACCGGTTTGAAAAAGCCTGGAGAGACAATGGTGTCCGGGTTCAGGATGAGAATGTAGGGAGCAAGACCTTGGGAAATGGACCGGTTGATGGCCCGAGCGAACCCCAGATTGCTGTCGTTTTTAATTAAATGCACATCGGGAAAAAGAACGCTCACCCGATCTACGTTATCCCGGGAGGCATTGTCCTGCACCCGGATATGGACTGTCATCCCTTGGGAAGCGTCATAAAGGGATGTCAGGCATTGCAGCAGGTGGTCTGTACTATTGTAATTGACCAGAACGACATCCACATGAGGACTGTCCGCAATTTTAATAGCCTTCATTTTTTTGTAATCCTCATGGCCAAACGTGGAAACAATCGCTCTTTTACCATGAGTCTCCACAGATAGGCGTTATTCACGGATTTTTCCGATTGAATCCGTCTCCGATTTTTCATAATCCTTTTAAAACCCTTGATGGCATGCCATTTAGCCCTCAAAAAAGGCCCTGCCATGCCCTTGTATCCAAAATATAAGAAGGCAGCCAGGTCGTACAGGGCATGGGACCAGAGGGATCGAAGGAGCAAGCCGGAGGGCATATTCTGAAAATAGACCCATTCAAGGTTGCGGTGCCCATAGTATATGGAAATCGCGGAATCCCTGATAATACTGGAACTGACCATGTGAAATACCTTGGCCGCGGGTACGTAGAGGCATGGGTAGCCGGAAAGCTGTGCTCTGAAACTGAGATCCACGTCTTCGTAAAGCAGGAAGAATTCCGGATCGAAGAAACCCACATGGTCAAGCATTGTCTTGCGATACAGGGCGGCCGCTGCACAGGCTCCAAAAATGTATTGGGTTTGGGCATAATCCTTTGCCGGCGAACCCCTTCCCCGCAGAACGCCTGCCCCGGCCGTGGAGTACCCGTCCCCTGCTCTATCGATGATTTCCCGATTGTCATAATAAAGGATTCCGGCCGCGGCAAATCCCGCGGCCGGGTTGCTTTCAAGGCTCTCCGTCAGGTGTTTGAGCCACTGGGGATGGGCCACCGCGTCATTGTTTAAGAGGGCGATATATTTCGTCTTTGCCTCTGAAAAGGCCGCATTGTTTGCAGCAGCAAACCCCAGGTTCTGAGACAGGGAGATAATCCTGACTTCCGGATAGAGTCCTGAAACAAGATCAACGGATCCATCCGAGGATCCGTTGTCCACAAGGATCGTTGAAAAGTCTTGGAATTCCTGCTTTCTCAGGCTTTCGAGACAATCCGGGAGCAGTTTTTTCCCGTTCCAGTTCACAATAATTACGGTAACAAGGTCTTGCACATTATCTCCGATATCAGAAGAGACTGCCGTTATTCAAATCAATGCAGTTCGATTTCGTGGCGGATAACGGCATTGTCATAGGCAGCCATCACGTCTTTTTCCCTCAGCGTTCCAATGAGTTTACGTCCATTTCCCCCTCCGATCACCGGTAGCTGAGAAATGCCCCGCTCGCCCATAAGACCCATGGCGACCTGGATATTATCATCCGGTCCCACGGTAACAAGATCCGTAGTGGCCACATCCTTTGCAATAATCAAATAGTTCACCTCTTCCTCTTCCAGCAGAGGACGGATATCCCTGAAAGAAATAATGCCCGTTAAATCATTTTCCTTGTTAACCATATGGAGATAAGAAACATTTCTTATCTTAAAGGTGCTGAGCAGGCTGACCAGGGGCATGCCTTCGGGAATGGCGACCACATCCTTTTCCATGATCCGGCGGACTTTGATGTTTTTGAGAATATTCTGTTCAAGACCCTTGGAAAGGTCGACGCCTCTCCGGAGCAGCTTAATGGTGTAGATAGATCCGGTTTTGAGGGAAGAAGCCACGATCGTGCTCAGAATGCAAGTAATCATCATGGGCAGTATGATCTTATAATTGCCGGTCATCTCAAAAATAATCAGGATGGCCGTGATAGGGGCGTGGGTGGCGCCCGCCACAAAAGCCCCCATGCCCACAAGGGCGTAAGCCGCGGGAGACGCGGTCATTCCCGGGAAAAAAAGGTTGACGACCCAACCGAAAAAGCCGCCCACCATGGATCCCATGAAAAGGGAAGGCGCAAAGATGCCCCCTGATCCTCCTGTCCCAAGGGTAATAGAGGTGGCGGCCATCTTCACAAAAATGAGCGTCAAAAGCAGCGTGCCTGTCATTTGATTCAGCAGGGCCAGGTTCATGGCGCCGTATCCGACACCGAACACCTGGGGCCATTTTAGAAGGATGACCCCGAGCATCAATCCCCCGATGGCTGGTTTCAACCAATCCGGGATCTTGACGACATCCGAAAGATCCTCCGCCTTATACAGGACCGTGATAAAAAGGATACTCAAAAGGCCGGCCAGGATTCCAAGGAACGGGTAAATGATCAGCTCATAGAGAGAAATCAGTTCGTAGGAAGGGATAACAAATGCGGGAAAATCACCAAAATAGTGACGGGAAATGGTGGTGGCCATAACCGATGAAAGGACTACGGGGGAAAAGGCGGCGAGACCAAAATCCCCCAAAAGCACCTCCAGGGCAAAAAGCACCCCGGCAATAGGCGCATTGAACGTGGCGGCAATTCCGGCCGCGGCGCCGCAGCCCACCATGGTTCTGCGTTGCTGGCTAGACATCTTGAAAAGCTGAGATACGCTCGACCCTATGGAAGAACCGATCTGGACGATTGGTCCCTCACGACCCACGGACCCTCCTGAACCGATACAGATGGCGGAGGCGATAATTTTCACAAAGGCCACCCTCTTTCGAATATGGCCTCCTCGAAGAGATACGGCTTCCATGACCTCCGGGACCCCATGCCCTTTGGCCTCCCTTGCGCCAAAACGAACCAGAATTCCCACGATCAGACCGCCCAGGGTGGGCATGCCGATCATAACATAGGTTGGAACAGAGGCTGCGAAGGTCAGGATATCGTTATCGTTCTGGTAAAAGAGATACTGTGCACCCTTAATCACAAATCGGAAAAGCACGGCGCCGTATCCACTCAATATGCCGATGACGATGGCGATTAGCAGGCTGAAGATATGCTGGTCAGGGCGATATCGCCGGATTCGATCGGTGATGTCTCTGAGATGGATAGTGGGTCTAAAAATATTCATTATGAAATCAAGTAATGAAAAATTTAACGTATCCTATTCAAGGACGCCGGCGAAAATGCAGTCACAAGATCTTTTTTGCCGCTGCATCTTGGATGAACCTTCACCGACCGTTGATAGGTTCTTTTAGGCTGGTACAACCGAAGTCTTTCCGACCGTAAGTCTGACATCTCCGCCGATCGGATTTTCAGAGACAATTTCGCCTTGATTATGGGCTACCACCCGTCTTATACGGTCGAGCTTGTCCTGCTCGATGATGCATTCAAAGGTTTTTCCGGGAGGCAGGATTCGCAGACATAAACTTACGTCTTCGTAAGCCTTTCAGCAGTCACCCCGATAATCGGCAACCTGCAAAAATGCCTTTTGCTTTTTCTTCCGCCGTTCCGCTTTCCGGTCAGTTTTCTTTAGAAGCATTTTTTCCTTCCTCTTTGGAATTTTCCAGAAGGAAATCAACCAGCGCCCGGCAGAGAGGCGAAGCGATCCTTCGCCTGTCACTTATGAGGGTGAAGTTCCGGCACATAGGCAGGCCCTTCACCTGGAGAGATTTCAAGATGCCCATCTCCAGTTCGGTATCGGCGGCGCGTGCCGAAAGGATGGATACCCCAAGCCCTGCTTTGATTCCCTCCTTGACCGCCGTGGACGTTCCTAAGCGAGCGACCGTGTTCAACGCGTCAACCCCCTTCAAACCGGATGCCTTTAGATAGTCATCCATGATTTTCAGTGTGCCCGATCCTAACTCCCGGAGGATGAAAGGTTCACTCATGAGATCGTGGACCGTCACTTCCGTTGTTTCCGCCCATCGGTGTCCGGAGGGGACAAGCAGCACCAGTTGATCTCTCCACAGTTCCTGGCAGATGAGGTTCCTTTGAGCATTTCTGGAACCGACCACACCGAGTTCCATCTCCCCGGCAAGGACCCTGGTCCGTATATCGTCGGTGTTGGCAATACTCAGGTCAATGGAAACAAAGGGATATCGCTTCCGAAAACGACCGATGAGTTTCGGGAGGATATACTCCCCGGGGATAGTGCTTCCTCCGAGGGAAACCTCGCCTTTCCGTACGCCGAGGAAATCCCTCATTTCAAGGCACGCGGTTCTCTTCATATCCAGGAGGAGAACGGCATGCTTATACAAAAGTTCGCCGGCTTTTGTGGGAACCACCTGCCTCCCCAGGCGATCCAGGAGTCTTGTCCCGACCAGACCCTCCAGAGTGGCAACCCTTTCACTCACCGAGGCTTGAGCCAGGAATACACGTGCGGCCGCCTTGGAAAAACTCTTCAGGTCAACCACGGCACGAAAGATTTCCAACTGGCGAATATCAAAGTCTATGTTGGAGGTCTGTTTCGGCATGCCAGGTTCCATCCCCGGTTCTCCTCCTTTTAGATATAGGAAAACCAGTAGTTCTCGATTGCGCTGAAATTCTTCTCCACCGACTCTTTCCCCAATATCGGGCCCATGTGACCCGGCAAAACGAATTCCACATCGAGTTTAGACAGTTTCATTATGCTTTCCTTCAGGTCGTTTCCGTTGCCGCCTGGAAGATCCGTCCTGCCCACACCCTCCTTGAAAATCACGTCGCCCGTGATCAGCACTTTCTTCTCCGGCCAATAAAGGCAGATGGATCCGGGAGAATGCCCCGGGGCGTAAATGACCTGAAGATCTATGTTGCCGACTTGCAAAGATCCGTCTTGGAGAAGAATATCCGGTTCGAAATGGGATATCCCGAGAGCTTCTCCGTAATGGGGGGCAACACGTTTGATGAAATCCATCTCGATAGAAGAGATCGCAATCAGGGTCGGGGTATCTTCGAACACGCGGAGCCCCTCCATGTGGTCCGGATGTCCATGGGTGATGATCACCAGGTCGATGTCTTGCGGCGTGAGGGAAAGACGGCCCAGTTCATCTTTTACCTGGTTGAACAGGTGATAATGGCCCGGGTCCACGAGAATTTTTTTGTCCCCTTCAATAAGGCATGTGTTGCAGTTATTGGCGGAGGGGTTGTTCCAGGGAAAAAAGTAAAGTCCGTCAAATACCTTCATAGGCTTGCTCTCCTTGGCATTTTTGCGCTATGATAGGTGTCCTTATACTTGATGTCAAGGAAACTGAAATAGAGGTCCCGAATGAGCATTGAATCCACTGAAACGGACATGTTCCTGAATCTGGACGAACAGAAAAAGCTTCGTATTCTGGGAGCGGCGATAGATGAATTTGCCCATAAGAGTTATGGCAATGCCAGCATGAACGTGGTTGTGGAAAAGGCAGGGATTTCAAAAGGGGCCCTCTTTAAATATTTTACCAGCAAGGCAGGGCTGTTTAGCTACGTCTACAGGATGTCGCTCGGGATCATCAAGGACTATCTGCGGGCGGTCCGGGACGGAAGTGAAAACGAGGATTTTTTCGTCAGGCTGCAAAAGGTAATGCAGGCGGGGATCGACTTCACACAGGCACACCCGGGCCTGGCGCGAATTTATTACCGAATTATCTTCACGGGGGATTCCCCTCACAAAAGGGAGATCCTGGCGGAAATTCATGGCGAATCCCTGGAATTCATACAATCGTTGATTAAAAAGGGGATCGACCGTGGGGACTTGCGGCCGGATCTTGATCCAAAAGCGGCTGCATTTGTCGTCGAGTCGGTTGTGGATCGTTTCGTTCAATCCCACAATGTACCGTACATCGAACGGCCTCTCCAAGCAGGATATGCCCAACCTGAAGGTTCCGGACAAACGTTGATTGAGATTGTTGAGCTTCTCAGGAAAGGCATGGCCTTCTGATTATGAACCTTCTGATTGTTGCGGCCATGAAACAGGAACTGGATCTCCTCATAGCGGCATGCCGACCCGAAATCGGGAAATATGTGGCGGGGTATGAATATTATTCGGGAACCCTCGGGAACCACTCGCTGCGGATCGGGATCACCGGCGTGGGGATTGCATCCGCTTCCATGGCACTTGGGACGTTCTGCGCCATGGATGCTCCGGAGGCTGCGATTATGGTGGGTTCCGCCGGCATGTTTCCGGGGGCCGGTCTTTCCGTTGGTGATCTGGTCGTGGCCCGGACTGAGATCCTTTCGGAACTGGGAGTGGTATCCGGGCCCGGGATTGGTGATGGGGCACTACTGAAACTCCGCGGTATCGAGCAGGAAATCCCTCTTGATCGTGAGCTCCGCGGGCAGACGGCTAAAGCTGCCATGATAGTGGGCAAGGTGGTCCGCGGAAAGTCGCTTACGGTAACGGGAGCTTCGGCAAACAGGGAGCACGCGGTGCTACGGGAAAAGCAGTTTGGGGCCCTGGCCGAGAATATGGAAGGATATGCCTTGGCCCTCGCGGGACAACGATTCGGGATCCCCACCGCTGAAATCAGGGGCATCAGCAACGAGGCAGGCGATCGAAACCGGTCAAACTGGGATTTCGAGACGGCCATGACTCTTCCCCAAAAAGCGGTGCTGGAGTTTCTCCTATGACCCATTTGCGTATCGGCTATTCAACCTGTCCTAACGACACCTATATTTTTGCGGGTCTTTCCGCCCCGGGAGATAATTCGCCGGTCACTTTCGACCCGGTCCTGGCGGATGTGGAGACCCTCAATGGCTGGGCCATGGAAAAGCGGCTGGACATCTCCAAACTCTCTTTTTTCGCCTTTGGAAAGGTTCGGGAACAATATGCCCTGTTGCACGCGGGTGCGGCCCTGGGACGCGGATGCGGTCCCGTCATCGTTGCCCGGCCCGGAACCCGTCTCAGGGAGCTTGCAAACGGGATGGTTGCCGCTCCCGGAAACCTCACAACCGCCCGGCTTCTCTTGACGCTTCATCTCGGAAAGGAGCCCGGATTCAAGCAGATGATTTTTTCCGAGGTCATGCCTGCCGTGCGGGATGGAAAGGCGGACTTCGGGCTCGTGATCCACGAAGGGCGGTTTACTTACCGGGAACATGGTCTTCGGATCCTGATCGATCTGGGAGAATGGTGGGAAAAGGAGACGGGATTTCCCATCCCCCTTGGAGGGATTGCCATTCGGCGTGATCTAGGAGGAGATATGGCCCGGGACGTGGATGGCTACATTCGCGCCTCCCTCAATCTTGCCGGGAGTGGGTCAAAAATGGTCATGGAGTATGTGATGGTCCACGCCCGGGAGATGATCCCGCGGGTGGTCCGCCGGCACATCGATCTCTACGTCAACCCATTTTCCCGAGATCTGGGCGAAGAGGGCCAAAAAGCCATCCGTTTCCTGATGGATCAGGCGGAAAAAGCCGGGCTTCTGAAGCCCTGCTCTCTGCCCATCATGGCGTACTAAAGTCAATGCCCGTGAATGAATGAGGTTCATGTCGCTTTTCCGTGAAGAATGTCGAGATCCTGTCGTAACCGAGGTTTCAGGTGTCAGGATTCCCTGTCCATAATTCCGAGATTGCTATTTCAAACAACGAAAGGGTTGCACTCCAGACCTGATTCACACAAGTCCCATGATAACCGACAGAAGCAGACCGGCTGAGACAAGACTGTTGACTTTGAAGAAGGCCATATCCAGTTTGGAGAGGTTGTCCGGCGCCACGAGCCGGTGTTCATAAAAAAGAAGGCCTCCGGTAATCAGGGAGAAGAGGTAAAAGAAGATTCCAAGAGAGGCCAGAAAGCCCGCGAGGAGAAAAAGGATAAAAGCGGCCAAATGACTGAGGGCCGCGAACTTCATGGCGGGCCCCGTTCCCAGGGTTGCAGGAATGGAATGGAGCCCTTTTTCCCGGTCAAACTCCACATCCTGGCAGGCGTAGAGGATATCAAAACCGGCCGTCCAGAATATGACCCCCAACCCCAGGACAACCGGGGGCCAGGCCCACGTTCCCCTTACGGCAATCCATCCTGCCACCGGAGCCATCCCGAGGGCCAACCCCAGCAGATAGTGGCACAGGGATGTAAACCGTTTTGTATAGGAGTACCCCAGAAGCACCACAAGAGCGACCGGCGCCAGTTTGCCGCAAAGCGGGTTGATAGCCCGGGGAACCGTGAGAAAAAGAGCGATGGCGATCCCGGTAAAAAGCCACACCGACTTCACGGATGCGACTCCGGTGGGGATCTCCCTTTCCGCCGTCCTTGGATTCTGAGCGTCCAGCCGACTGTCTACAAGACGGTTGAATGCCATGGCGGCCGCCCTGGCCGCCGTAAAGGCCACTGCCATGAGGAACAGGGTCCAAAGATGAGGCACTCCTCCAGCGCCGAGAACGGCGCCGGTCAATGCCAGAGGCAGTGCAAACAACGTGTGTTCGATTTTGATGAGAGAGAGGAAAGTTTTCGCACTCACAGTCCCAACCTTTTCCAAAGACCGTCTACCCTGTTTACCACATCGGAAGACATCCGGATCAGATCGGGCCAGCTGCGTTCATACCCTTCCGAAGGCCACTTGGCCGTGCAGTCCAAACCCATTTTGGTTCCCATGTGGGGCAGGCCGGATGCATGATCCAGGGCATCCACCGGTCCCTTGACCTGCGCCAGATCTCTGGCCGGATCCACATTGCCGCCCAGATGAAAGAGCACCTGGGACAGGTCCTGCACATTAACTTCCCTGTCAAAAACAAAGATCATTTTGGTGAACATCATCTGCCCTAATCCCCAGATGGCCTGCATCACCTTGTGAGCATGCCCCGGATACCGCTTATCGATGCTCACAAAACACAGGTTGTGAAAGCAGCCCTCCACGGGAAGATTCATGTCTACGATTTCAGGAAGCTGCTGTCTGATGAGAGGAAGAAACAACCGTTCCGTTACCTTGCCAAGCCACTGATCCTCCATGGGGGGATATCCTACAATGGTGGCGGGATAAACGGGATCTTTACGGTGGGTCATGGCCGTAAGATGAAAGACCGGGTAACGGTCGGCCGGAGAATAATATCCGGTATGGTCTCCGAAGGGGCCTTCCGTTTTTGTCTCTCCGGGTTGAATATATCCCTCCAGAATGAATTGGCTCTCCGCCGGTACCTCCAGATCACAGGTGACGCACGTTGCCATCTCCACCGGTTTCCCCCTCAAGAACCCGGAAAGGATCAATTCGTCCACCCCATCCGGCAGAGGGGCCGTGGCGCAATAGGTAGTGACCGGATCGGCTCCGATAGCCACGGCCACGGGGAAAAGGCCTTCGGGCGAGGCTTCCCTGTAATGGGCGGCCCCGTCTTTGTGAATGTGCCAGTGCATGCCCGCCGTGCGACCATCGTAGACCTGCATGCGGTACATTCCCATGTTACGTTTCCCCGTTATGGGATGGCGCGTAATCACCAGGGGGAGCGTAATAAAAGGCCCCCCGTCGTAAGGCCAACAGGTCAGGACCGGCAGGAGGGACAGATCCGGATTTTCCGTATTCACCACTTCCTGGCAGGGGGCATGCTTTACACTCTTGGGAAAAAGATCCGCCACCTCTTTGAGCACCGGAAGTAGCTTCAGTTTCTCCACCCAGCCTTTGGGGGGCGCCATCTCCAGAAAGCGGGCAAATCCCGCTCCCAGATCATCCAGCTCCTGAATGTTGAAGATGGATCTGATTCGGTCCAGGCTCCCGTACAGGTTGGTAAGAACCGGGATATCGTACCCTTTCGGGTTTTCAAAAAGGAGTGCGGGACCTTCCTTTTTTACCACCCTGTCGGTCACTTCGGTCATTTCAAACTTCGGACTCAAGGGCTCCTTGATTCTTACAAGCTCTCCACGCTCCTCAAAGTCCTTGATCACGGATTGAAGATTCTTAAATGGCATGACTTTTTGGTATCCTATTCAACAAAGTGTACCTGCAAATTTCCTTCCGAAACGAGGGCCTCAGCGATCTGTCCGGGTCGCTTTGCCTGAGCATCAACATAAATCATCTGAACTTTATTTCCAGGTCTGAGTGCGCCCCTTTCAGGTTGTCCCAAGGCTGTCGCCCCATTGACGGTTGCAAGAGCCAGGATCGTATCCGGAGGTACACCGGGATAATGTTCGGCAATAAATCCCATTTCATCAAAGAGACTCAGGCTTGCCGCGGAAGCCAGAGAGTCCGTACCAATCGCCGGATCGATTCCGGCCTTCAGAAACCTTTCCATATCCGGGAGCTTTCCGTGAAGGGCCCAATTGGAACGGGGGCAGAGACAGACCCTGCATCTGCTTTCGGCTAACCGTTCAATCTCCCGCGGGGTCACCTCCAGCAGATGGACAGCGAGGGTGTCCTTATCCAGCAGCCCTTGTTTGAAGGCCAGTTCAACGGGGCGATTGCCAAAGCAGTTCCATCCTGAAAAATCAATTCCGGCTTTGCCCATCAGATCCGCCCAAGCCCCTTTTCCCGTTTCAAGAAATTCCAACTCCTCTTTCGATTCGGCCAGGTGCATGCAGAATGGTTTGCCGGCAAGTCTGTCCGTTTCCTTAATTCTTACAAGAAGAGCGGGGCCGGCGGTGTTGGGAGCATGACCGGCATAGGCGTATTGAATCCTGCGGCTATCGGCGGGAAGCGGCGTCAACTCCGGTTCGTTTCCCAGAAACTCGTGCCAGATCGTGGCCCGCAGGCCGGCCGCTTCAATGGATTCCGCTACGGGGAAATGGGGTCCGAATTCCCCTATCAGGCCTGTTCCTGTCCGCTTTAATTCGTCCACAGCTTCATGAACCGCCTTGAGCGCTTGTTCCTCCGTCACGCCTCTTCGTTCGGACAGAAGGGCCTGTATCCATGCCGCAAAACCTGCCCCAAGGGGCAGTCTCCCGGCCAGAACGGACAGACTCAGGTGGGTGTGGGCATTGACGAGAGCGGGCATCAACACCCCCTCTCCGTGATCCACTTCTTTCCCGGCGCCTCCACTTGCGAACCCTTTCAGAACCTGGACAATCCGGCCATCTTCCAGGATAACCGAACCGTTTTCCAGCCATTGTCCCGGACCGGTCATGACCCATTTTGCCCTGTGCATCACGGACGTCATCACAACTTCTCCCTTTCAGATACAGCAGGTAGGTACAACGTGTCTCTCTGGACGGCACTGAAACCGGCGGTTTCAATGAGCCTGATGATTTCAGCCCGGGATATGCTATGATGCACTCCAGCGGAAGCCACCACATTTTCCTCGATCATGGTGGAACCCATGTCATCCGCCCCGAAATGCAGGGCGACCTGGCCGATGTGATGCCCCTGGGTTACCCATGAAGCCTGGATATGCCCAATGTTGTCCAGAACAATGCGGGACATGGCAAGCATCCTCAAGTACGTGGTCCCTCCGACCGCCCGGTTTGTCAGGCTCGTTCCGCCAGGCTGATAGGGCCAGGGAATAAACGCCGTAAATCCTCCTGTCTCCTCCTGGAGCTGCCGAATGACAAACAGATGCTCCATCCTCTCTTCCGCCGTCTCGATATGCCCGAACATCATGGTGGCAGTAGTCTTCAGACCCAAATGGTGGGCAGTCCGCATGACCTGAAGCCACTGGGAAGTGGAAGCCTTGCGAGGAGAAAGCTTTTCCCGAACCCGATCCACCAGGATTTCGGCGCCGCCACCCGGAATGGAGCCTAATCCGGCGGTCATCAATCTTTGCATCACTTCTTCCATGGCAAGCCCGGCCTGCTCTGCCATGAATACGATCTCAGGGGGAGAAAAACCGTGGATATGAAGACCGAGGCCCCGCATCATGTGAATCCGGCTTTCGTGCCACGACAAGTCTAAATCCGGATTCAATCCTCCCTGGTAGAGGATGTGCGTCCCCCCCAGGTCCAGGGTCTCCCGACATTTCCGGTCCAGCGTGGGTCCATCCAGGACATAGGTGCCCTGGTCGCCCTTTTGCCTGCAAAAAGCGCAAAAAGCGCAGCCGGAAACACAGATATTGGTATAATTGATGTTCCGGTCAACCGCGTAGGTCGCCACCGGTTCGGGATTTTGTCGGAATCGTATCTCTTGGGCCATCTGCCCCAGGGTGAGAAGGTCTGCCTGTTCATATAAAAGGAGGGCATCGTGAAAATCCACTCGTCCCTCTTCCGCAGCCTCAATGGCGTTTTTCAAGGTCTTCATTTTCATTGCTGATCCTTACTACACAAGGCGGGTGTAAATCAATAGCGTTGAAGAGTCGAAAGTGCCGTCTTCAGCGGGACTGTAACACTGGAGCCTTGGAGTGGTGGAGTATTGGAGTATTGGTCTGAAACCCTAAGATGCGGAATCCAGGGGTTGATGGAAGGTATCCCGCTGCACAGGCTCAAACCCTGACTCTTTGATCAGCGCTATCAAGCGGTCCCGGGTCATTCCGGGGGCGGTCTTTGCTCCGGCCTGGTGGGCGATCCTTTCCTTGACAATGGTTCCCTCCAGGTCGTCGGCGCCAAAGTGAAGCGCCGTCTGGGTAAGCCCGGGGCCTAACATGACCCAGTATGCCTTGATATGGGCAAAATTATCCAGTATCAACCGGGAGACTGCAATGGTTTTCAAGATATCCACGGCTGTGGGGCCCGGCATGTGGCTCATGGGGGTATTTTCCGGATGGAAGGGAAGCGGAATGAACGCCCGGAACCCTCCCGATGCATCCTGCTGGCTGCGCAGTCGCAGGAGGTGCTCAATCCGTTCAGCCGGTGTTTCCATGTGCCCGAAAAGGAGCGTCGCATTGGTCCCGATACCGAGGCCGTGGGCTTCCCCGTGGATCTTGAGCCAGGTATCCGCATCAATCTTGCGGGGAAAAAGCGCCTCTCTTACGCGCGCTGAAAACACCTCGGCGCCTCCGCCGGGCATGGCGGACAATCCCGATTCCTTCAACTTTGCCAGACATTCCACGGTAGAAATATGTGCAATGGAGGCCATATGTGCGATTTCAACGGCGGTAAAGGCCTTGATCTTGAGCCCCGGTCTTGCATGATTCAGGGCCTTCAGGAGAGCCTGGTAGTAGGAGAAGTCGAGATCCGGGTGGCATCCCCCCACCAGATGAACCTCTCTGAGATCCGCCACGGGACTCAGAGCGATCTGCTCGGCGGCCTCTTCGGGCGTCATGGCATATCCGTCCGTCGAATCGGAAGCCCTGTGAAACGCACAGAATCGGCAACGGTTTTCACAGATATTGGTATAGTTCAGATGGTGGTTGGAGATAAAGAACGCCTTCTCCCCATAAAGGGACCTTTTGACATCCAGGGCCAGACGGCCCAGTCCCGTCAGGTCCGAGGTGGCGAGGCAGGCGAGCCCGTCTTCCATCCCGATCCGTTCCCCTTCCAAAAGTTTTTTACCGATCTTTTCCAGACCGGGATCCGCCATTCTTTCAGATAGTTTCATCAGCTTTGTTCCCATTTATTTTGGCTGTTTAATTTTCACTTGACTTGAGTGACCACCTGGTCAACAATAATATTTTCAAGAAGGATTTTCAACTTTTTTCTGACTTTGGAGGGCATCATCATGGCATCCTTTTCTTCCGGAAAAATCCTTTATTTTACAGGGTTTCTTCTCCTTATTTTCTTCCTGAAAGCAAATTCTGCTCAGGCAGGCGATACGATCCGGATCGGGGCACTCCGATTGACTTCCTCCGCCCCCATCTTTATCGCCGTGGAAAGGGGTCTTTTCAAGCAAGAAGGGCTGGATGTGGAAGTGAAATTCATGAAATCGGCCCAACCGGTCGCCATGGCCCTGGCAGCCGGCGACCTGGATGTGGGTGCGACCGGATTGACCGCCGGACTTTACAACGCCATGGCAAATGGCTTGAAAATCCGCATTGTGGCGGACAAGGGACGTGTCTGGCCGGGCTATAAGCTGGTGGGCATCATGACCAGCAACGATGCATGGGAGAAAGGAATCCGGACCCTCCCCGATCTGAAGGGGAAACGGGTGGGGATCACGCAGATCGGGTCTACCTTCCATTATATGTTGGGCAATATTCTATCGAAAAACGGCATGCGCCTGGAGGAGGTGAAACCGACACCTCTCGGAGGCGTAAAAAATATGATGGATGCCGTGGCTTCCAATCGGATTGAAAGCTCTTTTATGGTGCAGCCTTTTTGTACCACCATGGAAAAAAAGGGAATTGGTCATCTCATGCTTTGGGCCAGCCAGGAGATGTCTTATCAGATTGCAGCCATTTTTTTCTCTGAAAAACTGGCCGCCGATGAACCGGCGGCCTTGCGGTTTCTGCGCGCCTATATCCGGGCCTGCAGGATCTATTATGATAACTGTCTCAAGATGGAAGGAGACCATCCGGTAAAAGGGCCTGAATTTGACCGAGTAATCGGCTATATTGCAAAATATACCGATCGAAAGCCCGAACTCATAGCAGAAGGCCTGAACTATAATGACCGCAACGGGGAGTTGTTCGAGAAAGATATCCAGCGACAGATCGACTGGTATGTGGACCACAAAATGGTTGGAAAAAAGCTGGATGCAGCCCGGATTACCCGTATGGATCTATGGCGAAAGGCCCTGGACAGCCTTGGCAACGAGTCATGAAGGCGGTCATCAGCAACGTTTCCAAGGCCTTTGAATCTCCGGACGGCAGGAAGACCTTCGCTCTCGGAAAAGTGAGTTTCTGCATCCAAGAAGGAGAGTTTGTGGCGGTTGTCGGCCGTTCGGGATGCGGGAAATCGACCCTCCTCAATATTATTGCGGGCCTCCTGTCCGCTACTACGGGGGAGGTGGTTTTTGAAGACCTTTTAAACCGCGACCGCCCTCTTACCTCCGTCGTTTTCCAGGAACTTGCCCTGTTTCCGTGGCGGACGGTTCGAAAAAATATCACGTTTGGTCTCGAAGAGCAGGGAATCCCGGTGGACCGCGGAAATCATACCGCGGACGATCTCATCCGGTTGGTGGGTCTGGAAGGATTTGCAGACCATTATCCTCACCAGTTATCGGGAGGGATGAAACAGAGGACCGCCATAGCCAGGGCATTGGCGGTTTCCCCGGAACTCCTTCTCATGGATGAACCTTTCTCCGCCCTGGACGCCCAGATCCGAATGGATATGCAGCTGGAACTTTCCCGCATTTACGAAACGACCCGGCAGAGTTTCCTGTATATCACCCATTACATCCCCGAGGCGGTTTTTCTGGCCGACCGGGTGGTTATCATGGGAAGTCGACCGGGCAGGATTGAAAACATCGT
>JBBSAR010000039.1:0-16534 GCA_038252125.1 Desulfatiglandales bacterium | reverse complement strand
GAGCCATATAGATGGTTGCGATCGGTCCCCCCAGACTGCGCAGGACCACCAGTGTGCCGGCCGGCTTTTTTTCGATGTCCATTCTCACATCGTTTACCTGGGCGGCATACCAGGTAAAGACCCAGTCCTGAATGGAAAACTCTTGGGCGGAGGCGGAATTAAGAAAAGCCCCCAAACAGACCAAAGCAACCATGAACGAAAATTTCTTGTACATGAACCCTTCTCCTTTCTCATTCTTATTCTTAACGCCATTTCTTGACAGCAGTCTATAAACGACCTAATTTACTTTCATTCCGAACATTAGACCCGCTTTTATTATCCCATGCAAATATGTCAGGCCACGGAGGCAGCTTCTCGATCCCGGAAAGAACATATGTTTATGTGGCCTTATTTTTCTACGATGTCCTTCTGGGCGTTACAAAGCAAACAGTAAAATTATAAGGAGAAATTTCATGAATTCAACAGATCCTTTTCGCGCAACAGACTTTGAGCAATGTGCCGAATTTCATGGTCATATCTGTCCCGGTCTCTCTATTGGTTATCGGGCAAGCCGAGCCGGGATGGACTGGCTGAAAGAACATAGGTCTGAAGATGAAGAGATTGTGGCCATTGTCGAGACAAATGCCTGCGGCGCCGATGCGGTCCAGGTCCTTACGGGCTGTACCTTCGGCAAAGGCAACTTTTTTTTCAAGGACTACGGCAAGCAGGTTTTGACCTTGATCAGTCGCAATTCAGGAGACGGAGTACGCGTGGCGCTAAAGGCCGGCGCGCTGGAACTGACGGATGAACATAAACGCCTGATGGAAAAAATGCGGGCCGGACAGGCGACCGAATCGGAAAAGCAGCGCTTTCAGACGGTTCACCTGGAAAGGGCCGGAGATATCCTCACAAAACCATTGGATGAACTCTTTGATGTGAGATCCGTAAAGGAACAACCGCCCTCAAAGGCGGTCATTGAACCGTCGGAGCCCTGCGGGAAGTGCGGAGAACCCACCATGCCCTCAAAGATGACTTACTCCGGGGGGAAGAAACTTTGCGGCGATTGTGTGCAGGAATGAAACAAAAGCCGGCGGATAACAGGAATCGGAAAATTTTGGAATCTATCAACCAAAGGAGGAACGAAATGGAACTGAAGGAATATTTTCAAGGGACAAAAGGGCGTGGAATTCTTGCAACAGCGGATGGAAAAGGAAAAGTGGACATGGCGGTCTACGCCAAACCCCATTTCTTGGATGACGGCATGATCGCATTTATCATGGCGGACCGTTTGACCCATCATAACCTTCAAACCAATAACCACGCAGCCTATCTGTTCATGGAAGAAGGAGGCGGTTACAAGGGCAAAAGGCTCTTCCTCACAAAGGTCCGGGAAGAAAAGGACACAGACCTCCTCTATTCTCTGCGGAGCAAGAGGTATCCAGGACAGAAGGAAGAGGGAAAATCCAGATTTCTGGTTTTTTTCAAAATGGATGATGTCCTGCCGCTCATCGGAGCTGGAGAAAAGTCCTTAGAAGAGGAATAGTCCGGCACCCATGAAAGAAACCACGAAAAAGATCCCTGCAATCGACCTTGGAGATTGCAGGGACTGCGACGCCTGCCTGGAGGTCTGTCCATCGGTTTTCCTGAGGAATGGCAATACCGGGCTTATTGAGGTGGCGGATCTTTCTCAATATCCTAAAGATCAGGTGGATGAAGCCATCGCTCTATGCCCGGAAGATTGCATTGCATGGGAAGAGATGGAGGAATGGATGCCATGAAGATTTTTATCACCGGAGGAACAGGTTTTGTCGGTTCGGTTTTAACGAAAGAACTCTTGGATCAGGGGCATCATGTGACTCTGCTGACAAGAAAGATTCGGGAAGACCGACCTGTTTCAGGCCGCGTATTTATGCTGGAGGGTGATCCCGCAATGGAAGGAGCCTGGCAGGAAAAAGTATCGGAGCACGACGTCTTTATCAATCTGGCCGGAGAATCCATTTTCAGGCGGTGGACAAGAGACGAAAAAGATTTGATCCGCGAGAGCCGGCTTCGAACGACGCAAAACCTCGTGACCGGCCTGCTGGAACGAAAAGGCAAAAAAACCACTCTTCTGAGCACCTCCGCCGTGGGCTATTACGGTTTCCATGGGGATGAGGAATTGGACGAAAGCACGCCGGCCGGGAACGATTTCCTGGCTTCCGTGGCAAGGGAATGGGAAGAAAAGGCACTGAAAGCGGAGACATTCGGCGTCAGGGTTGTACTGTGCCGCTTCGGCATCGTCCTCGGAAAAAGCGGCGGGGCCCTGGGGGAAATGCTTCCCTTGTTCCGTAAAGGTCTTGGAGCCCGATTGGGAAGCGGAAAACAATGGTTTTCGTGGATTCACCAGAAGGACCTCATCCGTATCATCCTTTTTCTGATGGATCGGGAAGATCTTTCCGGACCTTTCAACTGCACTGCGCCGGAGCCAGTAACAAACAGGGACCTAACGACAATTCTTGCGAAGGTATCAGGCAAACCGGCCTTTCTTCCGCCGGTGCCCGGGTTTGTCGTCAAACTCATGAAAGGCGAATTCGGCTCGGTCCTGCTTCAGGGACAGAAAGTATTTCCCCGGAAATTACTGGAAGCCGGATTTCAATTCGATTTTCCCGGCCTGCGAGAGACGCTCACGGACCTTGTGGGTTAGTATCCCTACTTCTGTTTGGGCGAAGCCTCCCACAGCGGAGGGTCTCCGGCCCTTTCGGAGATAATGATCTCTACATTCCAGGGCCCTTGATGAGTACAATCAGCCTCCCGTAACCGACAGGCATTTCGCCTGCATGCGGGGCAATCCGGGTCCGCGCAGGCATCCAGGTGCACGAGGACCCGAGCCCTCCCATCGTACGCCTTCTCTATGATCGCTTCCACCTCCTCGGCTTCCCGGTGGGCTTCTTCAAGGGTGAAAGTCCTGGGAAGAATCAGATGAAGATCCACATGGATAGAAGCCCCTGAACGGTACGCTCGAAGCTCGTGAATCCCAACCCAATCTTCTTTTCGGTGCTTTTCCAACAGCGCGGCTATCTCTTCTAAAAGACCGGGTTCCGCCGCATCCATGAGACCGGCGAACGATTTTCGCACCAGATTTACCCCCGTGAAAAGGATATTACATCCCACGAGACAGGCGACGGTTCCATCCAGCCAGTAAAAGCCCGTGAGATTTACAAGAAAAAGGCCCACCAAGACCCCCGCGGATGTGTACACGTCCGTGAGGACATGCTTTCCGTCCGCAGTGAGCGTAAGGGAGTGGGTGCTTTTGCCCACCCGAACAAGACCGATGCCCAAAGCGAAGTTCACCAGGCTCGTGGCCAAGAGGATGAGCAAACCAAGTTCGAGATTGGGCATGGGTCGGGGATGAAGAATATGTTCCAGCCCCGTTTTGAAGATGCCGATTGCGGCAAGGATAATAAGCGCCCCCTCAAATCCGGCGGAAAAATATTCCACTTTTCCATGTCCGTAAGGGTGGCTTTTATCCGGCGGTCTGGATGCCAAAATAATGCTGGCCAGTGCAAAGGCCGCGGCCACCACATTAATAATCGATTCCAGGGCATCGGAAAAGACAGCAGAAGATCGGGTGAGATGATACACATAAAATTTTGCCGCCATGAGGACGGCCCCGATCAGAAGCGACAGGCTGATAGCGGTCAGTCTATTCCTTAAATCGCGACTGTCTCTTTCTTTATTGTTCATCCCTAATCCTATCTCTCATCCAATATCTCTCTCAATTTTTGTGATAATTTTTTTATTTTGAAAGGCTTCAGAAGATCCTCCGGGTACCCTCCAGTGGGGGCACTCTATTGGCCCCCTGCCCGGATTTACGCACGCCATTGCGATTGTGATTTCATGAACACAGATCCGCCTCCTTGCAGCTTGGACAAGGACCTCCTGTGGTCTGGCAATCGTCGGGACAGTACTCGATCGTGAATCCTGCCGGGGCGCCAAAGTTCCCGAACGTGGTCTGGCACCCGACTCCCGGCGCATCACAGTTGGAACATCCGTTTGTCGTGGGAGTCAGGTAAGCATCGGGGCAGTCAATTTCGTTGCAGTAGAGGGGACGGCAGCCACAGGCATTGGATAAATCCTGCGAACAGGTGATGTCGGGCCTAAAGGAAACCGGAACACTGTAGTAGGTTCCATCGGGTTTGGGGTTGGCGGATCCCTGTGTGGAAATATTGGGACTGTCGAACTTGCCGTAAGGGTCGCTGCTGTTTCCGGCTGTAAACTCTATCCTGGTGCCTAACGTGCATTGATTCTGTTCGTAGTTCGCCATGACTTGCAGGCTCTCCGTGAGACAGGCAGGCTCATAGGTGGACGAACCGGAAGAATAATTTGCATTTACGATCTTCCAGTATTTCACTCCACCATTTGCTCCCAGTTTTGGCCCCATCGTACAACCGCACTGTGGCGAACCGGCCGTGCCGTCGGAGTTACATCCAACGTTGTACATCAGGAAAATGTCTTTTGAACAGCTGTTCTTGAATGTGAGACACCGTTCCCCTGGCGGACATTCGTCCATCCAATAGACGGTATAGTCTGTACATGTGTTTGTCACCACGCCCTGCGTATCACCCAGGCCGTTCGCGTCGGACTCCGCAGGATCCCCGCCACCGCATGTCGTCAGCCATGGAAACACGAGAAGTCCAACAAGAATGGAAAAGATCACGTTTCTCATTTCAATCCTCCCTCGATGCAATATTGTCGGATCAGGATCCATACCCGTGATCAAATGGCATTCGTGCATAGGGATTGGGATTCCCCCACCCGTTCTTTCAAAGTGGATCCTACACAGGATTTTGGAACAAAGACTTCATTTGGCAAAGACTAAAACGGTCATGACAAAGGGTGAACATCCGCCATGGCGCATTTGATCAGTCTGAGCACCGAATTGTTCGCATCAATGGTGGTGATGGAACCATTCTCGGGCCGGAAACAGACGACCCGATCGTCTCCTGTTGCTTCCCCCACAACCACATTAATCGCAATAGAGTGGGAGAAAACGACCGTATCTTCCTCAAATTCATGGAGCGCTTCAATTAAATTTCTTCTCCAGGCCTTAAGATTTTCGTCTAAATCCGGCCATTTTAGCGCCATGACCTGATGAAACCATGGGAGTCTGTCCGTCGGATCCTCAACCGGAGATGGGATCTCGCCCATACGTTCATCAAGGGCGGGTGTAACATTCCATATTTCAGACAATGGCATTGAGGTTTCCAGAGTGCGCGCATAGGGGCTTGATACAATTCTGAGCGGACCCAAAGACGCCAGCGAACGTGCCGCCTCCTTGGCCTGTTCACGGCCCACCCGGTCAAGGCCCGGATCGCGTTCCACTCCCCATTCGCCTTTGGCTTTTCCATGACGCACAAGATAGATCCTGGCCATAATGTTTCCAGTTACTCAGTCCGACGGAATTTTCTTCAAACCTCTTCGAGACGGCTCTCTTGCCCTGAATCAAATAGGGGACCTTGTGAATCGATTTGAATGATGAGGGGGATAAGCCGCAATTTTATAGGGAGCAATATAAAAAAGGTTTCCCCCGCTCGTCAAGAGAAACTACGGGCTTGATTCAAACCATTCCGATGTGGGAGATCTTTTAAAGTGTAAAAGCTGCGAACATTTCCTCTTTCTTTTCAATATTACAATATTGCTCCAATTGATTTATCGAAGAGCGTTTTGCCGGTGGCGTTCGCGGAGGTATGGGTTTTCCATTATCAAAGGTCAAGGGCGCGGTTGCAAACCTTTACGATTTGGTGCTATAAAAGGCTTCTTCAAAATCTTTTTAATACAAAGGAGATCCCTACATGTCTACGAAAACAGAGCAAAATCTCGCTTATGCCTTTGCCGCGGAATCCAAGGCCGCCGCACGGAACAGCACCTTTGCGCAAAAAGCCGCAACCGATGGCTATTCCCAGATCGCCCGCCTTTTCAGGGCCGTCTCCGAAGCGGAATCGGTGCATGCGAGGCGGTTTCTGCGTCTCATGACCGGAAAAATCGGAACCACGGAAGAGAACCTTGAAACCGCGTTTCAAAACGAAATCAAGGCGAACGCGGAGGAATACCCCAAGCTCATAGGAGAGGCCGCCGAAGAAGGGATGACCAGCGCCGAAAAGGCGTTTGCCCAGTCCAGGGACGTGGAAGTCATGCATGCGGACCTTTATAAACGGGCGCTGAACGATTTGATGGAAGAACGGGAAACGGGGTATTTTGTTTGCCAGGTATGCGGATATGTCGCGGAAAATGAAGCGCCGGAAAGCTGTCCCGTATGCGGCGCCGTAAAGGGGAAATTCAAATCGGCAGGATAAAAAAGTTAATCGTTAAAACGGGGAGCGAGGCGGAGCCTCTCGATATGCATTCCCAGGCGGAGCCTGGAAACGATCTGGAAATCGGTAGGGTAGTTTGCTATCTACTCTCGACATAGGGGATGCACATACTCCCTGCCGAGATAGTTCCTGGCGCGGAGGGCATTCCCCTCCATCTGCATCACGTATTCGGGTAAAAGGGGAATTTTTCCGCCACCACCCAGCAGATCCACTGCAAAATGGGGGATGCATAAACCGGATGTATGCCCCTGCAGGGCGTGCATGATCTCCATTCCTTTCTTCAGAGGGGTCCAGAAATGGGCCGTTCCCCTTGCCGGATCGGCTTGAAACAGGTAATAGGGGCGAACCCGGATCATCAGGAGTTTCCGCATTAACTCTTTCATGGTCTCGGGATTGTCGTTTATTCCTTTAAGGAGTACAGTCTGACAATTGAGAGGAATCCCCCCGTCGGCCAAAAGATTGCAGGCGAACGATGCTTCAGGGGTTATTTCCATGGGATGGTTGAAGTGCGTGTTGATGTACAAAGGATGAAACCCGCTCAGCAGGGCAACCAGTTCCGGCGTCACTCTCTGGGGAAGTGTGCAGGGAACCCTGGTGCCTATCCGGATGATCTGAACGTGGGAAATGGCGCGTATCTTGGATAGAATGCCATGAAGTTCCGGGTCGCTCAAAAGAAGCGGATCCCCTCCCGACAGGAGGACATCCCGAACTTCAGGGTGGCCTTTTATATAAGAAATGCCTTCCTTTATGGACTCTTCCGTCACCATGTAGGCCCGCCCGACCTTCCTTTTCCTGTTGCAAAACCTGCAGTACATGGCACATCTGGAGGATATGAGGAAAAGCACGCGATCGGGATACCGGTGCGTCAATCCGGGGACCGGCGAGCTTTCTTCTTCGTTCAGTGGGTCTTCATGGCCCTGATGGAGGCTTATCTCTTCCGTCCTTGGAACACATTGAAGAAATATGGGATCGTCTTTGCTCTTTATCAACCCCAGATAATAAGGGTTGATCCGCATGGGATATCTTTCCACAACGGGTTCCAGCATTTCCCTCTTCGTATCAAATTCAGCGGGGAGATCCTCTATCGAAGTAATGCTTTGAGAGAGGAGGGTCTCCCATAACGATAGCTTGCCCAAGAAATACGCCTATTCTTCCCTTTCCTTGAGATCAACCACCGGAAGCCTTTCAACGGCTTCCTTATCAATTTTAAGGATCACCTTTTTCTCTTCGTAGTGATCGATGGACGAGACGGGAATCAGGACATCCTTCTTCCCCCAAAGATGCCCTTCCTTCAGGATAAGGTGGGTGATCCGGCCGCTCTTTTTCTCCACGAGAAGTTCATCAACCGTGCCCACACGCCCGTCAGAGGCCTCCACCACGGCATGTTTGTGCAGAGAAACGGAACCTCCCGGCACCGCCTCATGTTCCACAAAGACGGCGGCGGGCGTCCCGATGTCCCAACCGGCCCTCTCGGCCATATACAGGGTAATATTCGACGGTATATATTCCTCCTGGATGAAATTTTTCATTTTATCAAATCTTTTCCTGTCAAAAGAGAGGTAGATGACTTCCGGAGTCGCATCTTTCACCTGACGCTCCGGAACAAGCCTCATGGTATTTTCCAAATCGTTGCCCCTCACCACAAGATGCGTCACCTTTTTCGTAACCGGATTAAAGATGATATTTTCCACCCGTCCTACTCTTCCGTCCGTGCACTCCACATGCGCGTTCAACGCTATATCCATACGGTTACCCTCCAAATAGGTGATGAATTCGTAAAAAGCCGAATTTGTCACGTTTCAAGTGTTATGTTTGAGATTCTTACATGTTCATTCCTGAAGCCTGCTCACCCCCGGACCGAGGGTCGTGTGCTGCCGCGTAACGTAGCTCAATATTGCATTTAAATCAAGCATGCTCAGTATCTTATTCAAAAACAATAGTAGGAATGGAGTCACGAGGCCTTTTTTGCGATCACGAAATTTGAATGGATACCGGACTTTTACCTTTGACATTGACAAGCGCTTCTTACTATTTCTATGATGAATTTCTGTATTGGTTTTCAAAGAAAAGAACCCGGGAAGAGAGAATATGAAACACAAATCAGAGAAGACCCCCCCACCAAGGCTCGGCATTGCTTTTTCCTCCGGTTTCTTCGGATTTTTTGCCCATGCGGGCTTCCTGGCAGGAATCAAACAAAGTGGAATTGCTCCTTCCGCCTATACGGGAGCGAGTTCCGGGGCCATCGTCGCGGCCATGGCGGCCTCCGGGATGGACGATGAAGAGATGAAGGAGATGCTTTTCGGCATCAAGAAATCCGATTTCTGGGATCCCGATCCATGGTCTTCAGTCTTTTCCCGCGCCATGCGATTCTTTAAAGGATATACCGGATACCTGAGAGGCGATAGTTTCGGGGCGCTGCTTAACAGGCTGCCGGTCAAACGCATAGAGGAGTGCAGGACGCCTCTCGGAATCTCAGCAACCGATCTGACTCAAAAAAAAGGGGTGATTTTTACCAGAGGGAATCTCGCGAAGGCCGTCCAGGCGTCAGGATCCGTCCCCATGCTTTTTAAACCGGTTTCCATCAACGGGTCATTATACAGCGATGGCGGAGTAATCGGGAAGGCGCCTGTAAAAGCCTTGGCGGAACTGTCCGAGCTCGATCTGATCGTGGTCCATCATGTCTCCTCGGGAAATCTCAAAAGCGGTCCCGATTCTTTTTTGCGAAAGAAATTCACCCCCTGGCACATCCAGCATCTCGCCGTAAACATCGCCCGCAGAGAGGCCTACCGGATGGAGCTGGAAATGGTTCGAAACACAGGCTTGAAGGTTGTGGAAGTAAATTCCGCCGCAACGTCCGTCGGTCCCGACACCCTCATCAAGGGGGCCGAAGCATATGATAAGGCAAAGGCGCAAGGACGGAAACTGAGAATGGAACTGTCCTGGAATCAATACCCGTGAATGAATGACAAGAGGAATTCCCCATGAAAAAGACCACCCAGCACATGGAGACAAAATTAATTCATGCCGGTGAGCCCGAGCAGCTCATTTGCGGCGCCGTTACCATGCCCATCTTTCAATCCGCGACCTTTGAATATTCCGGTCAAAGCAGTTATCACGACATCAAATATATTCGCCTGAACAACACGCCGAATCATCTCCTGCTTTCGGAGAAACTGGCCGCAATTGAAAATGCTGAAAGCGCCGTTGTCGCAGCCAGCGGCATGGCCGCCATTTCCACCACCCTTCTGGCCCTCCTGAATGCAGGAGACCACTTTCTTGCCCAAAGTTGTCTCTATGGAGGAACGCATGACCTCATTACAAAGGATCTTCCCTCCCTGGGAATCACCGTTGATTTTATCGATGCCGATGCTCCCGAGACCTGGGCCGAGAAATTACAACCGAATACCAGGCTTGTGTATATGGAAGCGCTCACCAATCCCCTGCTTCAGGTGGGCGATCACCTCGCCATGGCGGCATTCTGCAAAGCCCGCGGACTGCTTTCCCTCATAGACAATACTTTTCCCACGCCGATCAATTTTCGCCCCATCGATCTGGGATACGACATCTCCATCCACAGCGGCACAAAATATCTTAACGGGCATTCCGATATTGTGGCAGGCGCCGTCACCGGGCCTTCCCACCTCATCCGCAAGGTCACCCACAAGCTCAATCACCTGGGCGGCGCCTTAGATCCTCACGCATGCTTCCTTCTCGACCGGGGCTTGAAAACCCTGGCCCTGAGGATGAAACAGCACAATGAAAGCGCCATGGACATAGCGCGCTTCCTTGAAAACCACAAAAGGGTCGAGAAGGTCAACTATCCCGGGCTGGAAAGCCATCCCGGACACCAACGTGCCAAAGAGCTTTTTGACGGTTTTGGCGGCATGCTGAGCTTTGAGATAACAGGCGGCGTCGAAACGGCTGATGCATTTATCCATCGACTGGAAATTCCCATATGCGCTCCCAGCCTCGGAGGGGTGGAAAGCCTCATCACAAGGCCCGTAACCACTTCTCATGCAGGCGTTTCCCCTGAGGATCTCAAAAAATCAGGGATTTCAGACCGACTTATCCGGTTTTCGGTGGGGATTGAGGCAACGACGGACCTCATCGACGATCTTGAGCAGGCCTTGTGACGACAGCCGTTAAGGAAAATATTGAACCGGAAAGGCACCCCCCAAAGAAATTCGCTCCGCTCATGACTTCTTCAATTTCACGAGGTGAACTGCACATGAAAAAGAATGGATGGCCGCGGTTTCTCATTATGGTTATGATGCCGGTCCCGTTCGGCATTCCGGTTCGTCAAAAATGCGCCAATCCTCATTTTCCCATACAGCACTTGGCATCCTTCATTTGCCGGTTTACACTTTCGTCATTCCGGGCATGGCCGCCGTCTTTTTGGCGGCCATGACCCGGAATCCATGAGTTCGGTGCAGCAAGGTGGATTCCGGCGTTCGCGGGAATGACGTGAACCGGACGACGCAGGTGCTTTCATGGGAAAAGTGTAAACTACTTTTGGTCTGTTCTGAAGGATGCCTAAATTTTCACCATTTTGTTTTCCCCCGGGGTCTGGGTTTTCCCCTGTATATTGTGTTTTAAATTATCTTGACACACAACATGTTTTAAAAGATATTGCTGGAAAATCAGTCTGGAATTTGTGAAGCTAAATTGGCCTCCGTCTCTTCCATATTACAAATCATGAAGGGAATTTGCATGTCATCAAAGAAAGGACGAAGAAAACACAAAGAGCGTGAAGCGGTGAAACCTGATGCGAATTTGCAAAAAAAGGGTATATCAGACCCCACGGAACATCCTGCGTCTAAAGAGACTCAGTCCACGAAATTAGACCATGCCAAAGAAATCCGTCGCCTTATTTCAGGAGGCAAGATCAAATCCGCCATGAACAGGGCAAAGCAGGTCCACAAGGACTTGGGTACGAAAGAATCCAAAGCAATCCTGGTTGAGGCATACATTGCCAGAATCCTGGAAATGACTGAAAAAGGCCTCACTGTCGAGGCGGAAGTCCTCTTGGATATGGTGCGGAAACGCCACGGTTTACCGGATCAACGGCTTGCTGAAATACGGGCTGCCGCCGCGGCGCGCGGAGGCATAAATAACGCTTTTCTGGCCCCACTGGGAGATCCTTCCATTCCACCCGAACAGCAGGCCGCCATCCTGAAAATCGTAAAGGAGAAGGTCGTTGATCTGAACAGCTTGACCGGCTGTACGGCGCTCTCTCCCGACCACCCGCTGAAAGTACAGTCTGCCGCCATATCCAAAGCGTTTGAGGCTGTGACGACCGGGCCGGTTCACGAAAGAGAAATCGCTTTGCCGAACATACCCCGCAGGAGTCCCCTGGCGCCATGGAAAATGCTCATTAACGCGCTTTTCTATTTTTACCGTCGCGAGGATGCCCTTTGCGAGAGCTGTCTAAAGGCCGTTGAGACGGTTTCCGCCCCTGGCCGCCTGGTCCCGATAATTCGTGCCATGGTCTTGGAAAAAACCTGGGCGAACCCCGGGGAAAACGCTCTCGTGCTCATGGAACAAGTGACTGGAAACAGAAAGGAGATAACAAAGAAATTACAGTATCTCGAATCAGCGCTGATCCCGGGAAAGTTGAAGGAATTGTCACGTGCAATCGGTGACGCAGTAGCTCTCTGTCAGCAGTCCTGGCCGGAACTTGTTGACCGTCTGAAACAACATATCTCCATTCGATCCTATATGATTGACGCGAATGAAAAAGCCATTAGAAAGGCCATTGGAGGTCCATCCCTGAAGAACGCTTATTTCTGGAAGCTTTTTGCCCGTGCGGCAGAGATAAAAGGAGATCGCTTTTCGGCATGCGCCATGTGGAATGAGTTTCTGAAGCATGCCGTGCACGAGGGCATATTTTCCGCAAATGGCACGGAGTGTTCAGTGGTCTATTTTCATATGGCGAATCTGTTGTCGGGTATGGCGGACTCCGATTTTGACTGGGCCCGTTCGCGATTTGAAAACAGCTTCAAACAATCCAAAGGGTTTGCACCCTATTATAAGGAGCAACCCGGATTCATTTCCGATGCCATAGACAAAGACAAGAATTCCGGGAACCATACGGATTTCCTCTATCCGGAAAGGATGTACAGGCGGGCATGCGAAATAGATCCCTCCTCCGAAGTTTTTTTAAAGTGGATGGAATGGATGGAAAAAGGCCGCTTTCAAAAAAAACATTCTGATGAGGTGGCCCTTGCCTGGCACAGGGCAATCCCTCACGATGTCAGGCCTCTCATGGTTCTCGCTAAATCGGCGGAGAAAAAGAATGCCTTGAAGAAGTGCCTGACATATCTTGATGAAGCCGAACAGATGGATGGTTTACATCCCGGCATTAAAAAGATCAGACTCAGGATACTGGCTGCAACGGCCATTCGTCATTTAAAGCAGAAAAAACCGCATTTGGCCAAAAAGGATTTGGTGGAGATGGAAGCCCTGCCTCTATTCAAGGCGGGTGATCGCCCTGTATTCTTGACGGCGTTGAGATGGGTATGCGCTCAGATTGAAGGCGTTGAACCGGAATTGCGCCGATTAAGCAACGAACTGGTTAAACAACTGGGAAGCCGGCTCTCCGCCGCAATGTTTTTGCAGGAACTGTTGAAGACCTGCGGCCTGCCTGAGGATGATTCAGGGGGGGCTCTCAACTCCCGGAAAAGGTTGGAGGTCGATGATGCGGCTTTTGCGATTGCAAGAGCTTGCCTGTTGGGGGATGACGTGGGAGTTTCCGTTGCCATCCCCCCGGAGTATAAAGGAGACATGGAGGAAGCTTTCAAAACAAATGTACCTGCGTTGAACGCTTCCATGCTGGGGGCCATCGCGGAAGCGGCGTTGCGGGGCGATTATCCTGAGCTTGCCTATGCTGTTTCCGGCGCCGGTCTTTTAAAGGGTAACCCCACATCCGCCCGATTTCTTCTGCTTCGTGCCCGGTCGTTGCCTTCCCGTGAGAGGGTACGGAAAAACAACTGCATCGACGCTGCCATTGCCCTTGCCCGCAGGGAAAGAGATATGGAGCTTATTGATGAAGCAATCGAGTTGCGTCGGAACAGGAAAGAGGGGGAGTACCTCTCTCCTTTCCCGGGAAGACGGATGGAGCAAAGAAATTTTTCAAACGACCCGGAAGCATTAGATGATTTCTTAAGGAGAGAAAGAGAGGCCCGTGAGTATCCACATACTGCACCCAGACCTGACTTTCCGGATTTTTATGATGATGAAGATTTTTATGAAGATGAAGACTTTGATGATGACGATGATGAAGACTTTGATCTTCACGAATGTCGTCATTGCGATGTCAAAGACTGTTCGGACAGGAAAGAGGAATATGTGCCGGAATCAGATGATGACGACTGGGATGATGATGACGACTGGGATGATGATGACGACCGGGAAGACGATGATGCCGAATCGCTTGAAGCCATGTTCAACCATGGTTTGCTTGACCTGCCGTTGGACATTCCCTCGGAAGCCATCCCCCTTCTTTTGAAAATCGCCTTGAAATACAGGAATGAAAAGGGAGGATTGCCCGATCTCGATACATTATTAAAAAATGACCCTGTATTGGCTGAGAAGCTGTTCAAAATCATTTCTGAGACTGAGGGCAAACAGCCTTTTGGCGACTTAGGCTTCGGTCGCCCTTCTTCCTCAGGACCGCGATCGAAAAAGAAGAAAAAAAGAAAGGGAAAGAGATAGATGAACAAAGAATATATCCCACAGGCACTGGATTTGGATCCCCACAGAATTCTCGATGTGCCGGATGATGCAGGGGAAGAAGAGATCCGCCTGGCTTATCTGAAAAAGATCAAGGCATATCCGCCGGACCGTGCTCCGGAGGAATTTGAACGTATTCGGGATGCCTATGAAATGCTGAACGATCCACGTCGTCTCGCACGTGCCCGGTTGTTCTCGCTTGATCCTGAAATGCCATTGGCTGCCCTGCTTGACAATCAAGAAGCAAAAAGAGCGTTCACAGGTCCCGGCCCGTGGCTGGCGGCAATGGAGAAATAAATGAGCCGCAAAGGGAGCAACGGGCACTGGAAAACGTGGATTCACAAAACGAAAGTTCTCTTCGAAAGACATTTTTCGTCGAAACTCAAACCGCCCAAATCCGCCAAAGACCAAATCATGCAGCGTTTTGAAAAGTGGCTCGATGACGTTTTGACGGAACAAAAACCACTGGAGGGGCTTGATCTGGAGTTGCTTTCAGAATTGGAGGGGGAATCCAACGCCTGCGGGAAGGATAGTTCCCCCAACAAGAATGACATCTATTCCACGTGGGGCGCCATAACGGCGCTGACCCAGGAAGTCAAGTTACAGGGCCGTGCCTTCAGGGAGTTGAGCAACGATTTTGGTTCTTTGTCCGAACTGAGAGCGTCCGTGGATAATCTCGCCGGTGCGCACAAAGATGCAGTGGCCGATGCCAGAGGCATGGCGGAGAGTGCGCATTCCGTTCTGACCGGTCATAAGAACGACCTGAAAATCGAAGCGGATGTCCGGGCCCGGCACGAGGTCGTGAACGTTTTGCTCGATACCCGGGAAAGACTGATCATCGGGCTGAAGAGTACGAAAGAAAGCCGGCAGAGGTTGGATGGGCGCGGCAACCCCAACTGGTTGCATAAATGGTTAAACGCTAAAAACCAGGACGTTAAACATGCTCTGGACATTGTTGCCTCACTGGAAAAGGGGTACAATCTGGGCCTTGACAGACTTGACGAGACGATGCAGAGGTTTGGCGTATTCGAGATCCCCTGCGAGGGCAAGCCATTTGATCCGAAGGTAATGACCGCCGTGGATATGGAAGAGCGGACCGACATTTCCGATGGAACGGTGCTGGAAGTATTCAGGACCGGATACGCCACGGATAATGAAATCATTCGGGCTGCCGAAGTAAGAGTAGCCCGTGCGCCCGAAAAGGCACGTGACCCGGAGGAAAAGATATGAACGATTCCGACATCATTGTAGGCATTGATCTTGGAACCACCAATTCCGAGATTGCCGCATTTTTTGACGACAAAGTGCAAATCATAGGTTCAGGAAACAGCAAGATGCTTCCATCGTGTGTGGGGTTATCCAAAGCAGGCGAACTTCTTATAGGCGAGTCTGCCAGAAATCAGCAACTGCTGTATCCCGAGCTTACCGTCCGAAGCATCAAAAGAAAGATGGGGAGCGAAGAGAAGGTAACCCTGGGGGACAGAACTTTTTCGCCCCAGGAGATATCCGCCCTCATACTCAGGGAATTGGCGGAATGGGCCAAAAAGAGACTCGGATGTTCCGTGAAAAAGGCGGTGATCTCCGTGCCTGCCTATTTCTCGGATGCCCAGCGAAACGCGACACGCCAGGCAGGAGAACTGGCAGGGCTTGAAACCGTAAGAATACTGAATGAACCTACAGCGGCAAGCCTTGCTTATGGATATGGGTCTGATGAAAGACGCACGGTGATGATCTACGACCTTGGCGGCGGCACTTTTGATGTTTCCATAGTGACCATGGAAAAGGATGTCACGGAAGTGCTGGCGAGCCATGGAAATAACCGTCTCGGTGGAGACGATTTTGACCAACTGCTGGTTGACCATCTTGTCAAGGCATTCCGTGAAGAGCACGGCATTGATCTCCGAAATGGCTATCCTGCGTCTCTCTCCAGGCTTTGGCGAACGGCTGAAGAGGCAAAGAAAAAGCTCAGTTTCGAGCCTTTTGCAATGATTCGCGAAGAAGCCCTGGTAAGCGTTGACGGTAAGCCGTTACACCTGGAAATGGAGATATCCCGGGGAGAATTCGAGGCGATGATCCGTCCTCTTACGGAGTCCACCTTAGATTGTGTATCCAGGGCAATGAGTGACGCAGGAAAAAAGCCGGGCGATCTCGACGCGATCCTGCTGGTCGGCGGATCAACACGTATCCCATTGGTGTCGCAGGAGATTGAAGAACGGACAGGAGTCACCCCCCGCCATGATATTCACCCGGATCTATGCGTCTCACTCGGCGCCGGCGTGTTGGCGTCGAGGCTTTCAGGGCATGACGTGGAAAGGGTCCTGGTTGATGTGACCCCTTATTCTTTTGGCCCATCCTATCTTGGAGAACGGGACGGGTATTCCTACCCCCACTGTTACCATCCCGTCATTCGATCCAATACGGCTCTTCCGGTCACCCGTACGGAGAAGTATTACACGTCGGTTCCCTTTCAAGAG
>JBBSAR010000038.1:0-16553 GCA_038252125.1 Desulfatiglandales bacterium | reverse complement strand
GTCTGGTTACGGTATCGGAACATAAATCTATAATATGCATGACTCTTTCCTCTTGAGGTTTCCAAAACGATGATCAAGGTCTCAAAACGTCTCAATGGGAGACCTCACGTCATTCAACATATTTTGTCGGATCAATTGCCCCCGCTTCGGCGAACCCTTTCTTCCTGAGAAGGCAGCTGTCGCACTGTCCGCAGGCGTTTCCGTTCATATCAGGGTCGTAGCAACTGTGGGTCATGCTGTAATCGACGCCGAGCGTGATCCCTTTTTTGATGATTTCCGCCTTGCTGAGATGGAGAAGCGGGGTATGGATTTTAAGCCTTGTTTTTCCCTCTACCCCTGCTTTGGTTGCGAGATTGGCCATTTTCTCGAAAGAGGCGATAAATTCCGGTCTGCAATCCGGGTAGCCGCTGTAATCAACGGCGTTAACGCCGATGAAGATATCCGATGCTTCCAGCACTTCGGCCCATGCCACGGCATAGGAGAGAAAGATGGTATTTCGGGCAGGGACGTAGGTCACCGGGATTTCCAGATCCATAACGTTCTCTGCCCTCCCTTTCGGTACGTCTATCCGGTCTGTGAGGGCCGAACCACCTATTTTTCTCAGATCCAGGTTGATGACAAGGTGTTTTTTGACATGGAATGCCTTCGCGACGGTTTTCGCCGCGGCCAGTTCCACGCCATGGCGCTGGCCGTAATCAAAACTGAGGCTGTAGATCTGATACCCTTCCGACCGGGCAATGGCCATGGCGGTTGTGGAATCGAGTCCCCCACTTGACAGAACCACCGCCTTTTTCAAGTCGTCCATTTCCCCACGCTCCTGTTGACGGATGATCGTTTAAGTTACATTATATGTTTGACCCAAGAAAATTGCAATTGATTGATTGTGGCGTTCTGGCTTATACTTTTTCCTGGTTCCACATCCCGCTTGGGAAAGGCGAAATGTTGTTTTCCCGCTAATCGAAACTCCACCTGAAAGGTCTGGATGGTCAATGAAACGAAAAACGAAATTTGTCCCGGACTGGAGTGACAAGCCGCCCGAAAAGGGTTCGTACCGCGCTGTCTTCAAGATGGGGGCGCCTGACAGGTTCAAGCATCCCGGCGATCCCTGGTATCCCATGCTGAAAGAAGCTTTCGGCATGGACGATTCGGATTTTAACAGGAAAGTTTTTGAAGGTCGAGATCCCGTTTCCGTCTCCGCGGAGATAGGGCTTTCCCGGACGCAGGTCGACTGGTTTGTTCACCTATTGGGCCGCGACAATGTCTCCCTTGATCCATTCAACAGGGTAAAATACAGCCACGGCCAAACGATGGAAGAGGCCATGGAGCTTCGAAGGGGGATTGTCCCGTATGTGGCCCGGGCGGTTATTCATCCTGAAAACAAACGGCAGGTTCAGGAGATCGTCTCCTACTGCAACCAACAGAAAATACCGATTTATCCCTATGGCGGCGGATCATCGGTGACCCTTGGTGTAAGACCGGTCCGCGGGGGCATTATCCTATCCATGGCAACCCATATGAACAGGGTTTTGGAGGTAAATGAACAAAACCAGACCGCCAGGGTGCAGGCGGGATGCATGGGGCCGGTGTACGAAGAAACCTTGAATCACTCCGTGCATCTATTCAGGACGCGGCGTAATTATACCGGCGGACATTTCCCTCAATCTCTTGAAATGTCCACGGTGGGAGGCTGGGTGGCGGCCCTTGGTTCCGGGCAGGCTTCCACCTATTACGGAGATGCCTGTGATCTGGTGCTGAGCCAGGAATACGTCACGCCCGCGGGGACCTTCAGGACGCTCGATTACCCTTCAGCGGCTACAGGACCCAAGGTGAATGACATCATGAAGGGAAGCGAGGGGGCATTCGGTGTCCTGGTGGAAGTCACCATGAAAATTTTCCGTTATATGCCAAAGAATTGTCGCCGGTTTTCTTTCATGTTTCCAAGTTGGGAGGCGGCCGTAAATGCCGCTCGGGAAATCTCCCAGGGAGAGTTCGGCAAGCCTGCCGTTTTCCGTATTTCAGACGCGGAGGAAACGGACGCGGGATTGAAATTATACCATCTCAGCGGTTCCATGCTGGACAGGGTGGCAACCCTTTTGAAATACAAACCGATGAAAAGATGTCTGTGCATGGGAACGGTGGAAGGGGAAAGGGGATTCGTAAGAAACGTGAATAGGAGAATATTCCGTATCTGCATCAGAAAAGGCGCTTTGCCCCTTGGCGGTTTTCCCGTGAAGCGATGGGAACAGACCCGTTATTCCGAACCGTATCTGCGGGACGACCTGCAGGATTACGGCATCTTGATCGATACCCTCGAAACGTCCATCGGCTGGGACAAATTCCAGACACTCCATGATGCCGTGAGAAAGGTCATCAAGAGCCGTCCTCGAACCATCTGTATGGCCCATGCTTCCCACATCTATCCTCAGGGCGCCAACCTCTATTTTATTTTTATCGTGAAGATGGGTGATGTGGAAGAGTATCGGCGATTCCGGTCGGGTATTCTTGATGCCATACTGATAAACGGGGGCGCCATGAGCCATCATCACGGAATGGGAAAGATGATTGCTCCCTGGCTTGGGCGGCACCTCGGCAGTGTCCAGATGGAGGTGTTGCGGGCATTGAAACGGCACTTTGACCCGAATGATATCATGAACCCCGGAGGACAGCTGGGGCTGGATTAGGCGACTTATATGAAACGTTTTATTGAAACGCCGACGAAAAAAATCTTCGATCTCATCGTTGTGGGCGGTGGCATCACCGGGGCGGCCGTGGCCTATGACGCGGCATTGAGAGGACTGTCCGTGGCGTTGGTGGAAAAAGGAGATTTTGGCGGGGCCACGTCGGCCGCCACGTCAAAAATGATTCATGGCGGTCTCCGATATCTGGCCAACGGGGAGTTTCGTCTGGTGAGAGAATCCTTGCGGGAACGGAGGATCCTCTCAAATATCGCTCCGAATTTCGTCTATCCCATTCCGGTCCTCATCAGCAACGGGAACCGGTCCATAAAAATTGGCATGTTTCTCTATGATATCCTCTCCTTTGACAAAGGGTGGACATGGGACGACGGCAAGAAGCTGCCGTGTCACCATTCCCTTGCTGCTTCGCGTGTGATGGCGCTGGAGCCTGAGATCAGGAAAGAGGTCGTCAAGGAGAGTGTTGTGTACCATGACTGCCTCAGCATCGCACCCGAACGCCTCACTCTTGCTTTTATTCGATCCGCGATATTGTGCGGCGCAGTAGTTGCGAACTACGCCAGAGCCGAGGGATTTCTTTTCTCGGGTGGCAAGAAAATATCGGGTGTGCATGTGACGGATCTGGTGAATAATCGGCCGGTTGACTTGACCGGTCGACTGGTTGTAAACTGTTGCGGTCCGTGGGCGGATATCCTGATCAGGCAGCTTGAAAATGAAATATCGGATAAGCGGGTGAGATGTTCAGAGGGGATTCATGTGATTACCGGAAAACTGGTGAATCATCATATCGTTTCTCACATCACTTCGGAAAACAAACATGTGTTTCTCGTCCCCTGGCGAAACCATACGCTCATCGGGACGACGGACCGTGAATATGTGGGGGACCCGGATGATTTCAGGATTTCCGCGGAGGCCATACTCAGCCTCATCGCCGATGCAAACCGGTTGTTGAATGACAAACATGCTATTCTGCGGGAAGATGTCCTCTTTGCTTACGGTGGACTCAGGCCCCTGGTGGAGGATCAGACGACCGATGTATACCATTCTTCCAGGAGATACGAGATCTATGATCATGCAGCGGACGGACTTGAAGGCCTGATAACGGTGGAGGGAGGAAAGTACACCACCAGCCGCAATCTCGCGGAGCAGGTCATGAAAACGGTGGGAAAAAAGCTGAAACATCCGCTGGCGAAATGCAGGACGGGATCTTCGTACCTATCGGGATGTGAAATCGGAAATATGGAAGGATTTATCCGGAGAATCATCGGGGAAAATAAGGATTTCGATGCGAAGACAGTCGAATGGATTGGTCGAAACTACGGCACCCACTATGGGCTCATCCTGGAGATGGCGAGGAAAGATAAAAAACTCGCTACACCCCTGAACGACGACGGGGAAATTCCCGCACAGGCGCTTTATGCGGTCCGCAATGAGATGGCCCTGACCCTGGGGGACATCCTCTTTCGAAGGACGGGGATCGGAACCCTGGGGCATCCGGGGCAGGAGGCGCTGCATGCCATAGTGGACACGGCTGCTTCACATTTGAAGTGGGATAGCGCCAGAAAAGCCAGGGAGATCGAGTCGGTTGAGGAGCGGTATATTTTCCCGGGATGGCCGACCGATATATGAGGATGCGGCATTTGGAGAGTCGATACCGATAGCGATACCGACTTCCAAAGAAAGCCGTGAACGGAGGTTTTTACTCCGCACCGTTTAACGGCCGAACCGAAAGGACAGGGCAGGGCGCCTGCCGGATGACCCGGTCCGTAGTAGAGCCCACCAGCAGAGATTCCACGAGGCTGTGTCCCCTGACTCCTAAAATGATCAGATCCATCTTATGGACCAACCCGTATTTGACCAGCTCATCGTGCGCCTGACCAGCGAGGAGAACGGTCTTCGGGGTGCACCAGTGATTCACTTCTTCCGGGACCATGGTGGTGAGTTGTTCCGTCAATTTCTCACGCAGGTCTTCTTCATAGGCATCATTTTCTTCCGCGGTTTGTTTCAACATGTCTTTGTAAACAGCAGGCTCAATAACGTGGGCCAGATGCAGTTCCGATTGAAATTCCTGCGCCAGACTGATCCCGTACTGGAAAGCCAGACTGGAATCGGATGAAAAATCACATCCCACCAGGATCCTTTTCATCCTGATTTCGCCTTTGACAGGCGTCGCGATTTCCTTCTCCTGGCTGCGAACGACGAAAAGAGGGCAAGGGAGCGTACGGATAAGACGTTCCGTTACGGACCCCAGGATCACCCGTTTCAGTCCGGAGCGGCCATGGGTGGCTGAAACTACAAGATCCGCTTGTTTTTCTTTCGCCACCCGTACGATGTCGTCAGCCGTATTTCCCACCGAGATGATCGGTTCCCAGTCTACGGAGGTATCTCCGATCAACTCATGCAGATGTTCATCGGCATAATCGCTGATTCTTTTCTGCTGCTCGAAAGGATCGGCAAAGCCTTCCCCATACATGGCGGTGGATGAAATATCGATAACATGGCACAGGTAGAGCTTGGCGCTGAATTCCTTCGCGAGAGAAATACCGAAAGGGATAGCGTGGTTGGAAAAGTCGGAAAAATCGGTGGTGCATATGATGTTTTTTATGTCTATTTTCATGGTTGCCGCCTCCTGTTTCTTGCCTTGAAGAAGTCTCCAAAACCCCTGCGTAATGCAGCCTGCATGCAGTACAACTGATCTCTGAATAAAGTTTTTTTGAGACCAAACTCAAGCATTATGTCATCACGTAAATCCCCAATGAACCAACATCAATATATCGTATCCTATTCAAAAATCCGGAATGGGCGCCTGATTCTGTATTTCGCTGCCGGGGAATTTGAATAGGATGCATAAAAAACAATATAACATAGAAAGAAAGAGCGGAAAATGGTTTTATTAGGCCATTTAGAGTTTTAATTCAGGATAAAGTGTTCTTGCGCAATCGGGACAGATGCCATGGCTGAATTTCGCATTTGAGCGGTCCTGGATATATTTTTCAATCTGCTGCCAGTATCCGTCATCATCCCGGACTTTCTTGCAGTTGGCGCAAATGGGAAGAAAACCCTGAAGGGTCTTGATCTCCGATAGGGCCTGACGGAGTTCCTGAATCAGGTTTTCCTTTTCCGCTTCCAGCTTTTTCCTGCGTTCGATTTCATTTTGCGCCAGGCTGAGTTCCTCTTTTATGTCGGCTACCTGTTTTAAAATGGCAAGCACGGGACGGTTTTCAATCTCGCTTCCCTCCTTTGCACTCTGCCATTTGAAATAAATCCACAGGAATGGGCAGGCAAAGATGGAGATGATCAATCGGCTGAAAAGCGTTCCCTTAATGATGCTGACATATTCAGGTCCCGGGGCAAAGGCGCCCGTGGCGAAGAGGATGACATCCAGCCACATAACGCCCAGCAGGGTGATGAATGCCCGAAACCAGAGATTTAACCGCAGTCCTTGCTTCCCAAGAAACTCCCAGGCCATGGCTAAAAATATGAGATCCAGAAGGGTGGCAATCACCGAAGCGGCATTGATTCTGAAACTCGGCATGGGGACGTAGCCCATGGGTGGGAGATGAGAAAGTCGCATCTGGAGGTGCAATGCCAGTGCAATGACCGGCACCATAATGGAGACTCCCACGATGGTGGAGATGGCCACCCTTGTCGCCCTGGGTCCGTCAAAGACGTAGACGACGAAAACACCCAATAAAAGAGAGGTGTAGAATACCGTAGAGCCCACCATGAATGTAATTCCCGCAACTTCTACCTTTACCCCGGCATCGGTAACCCACGACATGATCGCCGTGATTCCCCCCATCAATGCGTAAAAATGGGCCAGACCGAACCGATGGCGAAGGGAATGGGACCAGAGGACCAGAAAATAGATCCCCATTGCTTCCAGAATTAATACGAGTGCTTCGTTTTCCATACAGTGCTCTTGTCTGGCTCTGGAAAAAATAAATTATAGGATACGCAGGTTCCCGGATGGCATCCTGCCTGGTTTTCAGGCCGCAACGGAATTTATTCCAAACGCTTGCTTTTCCTTTTCAGGATGCTTTTCATGATCCCTTCGTCCAGGATATTTAAATCGGACGGGAGGATGTTTCCATTTACATCATAACGCATCACGGGAAGATCCGAGCTCAGGAATCCATAATCGAGGCCTGCGGGGTTTTCCCTGTCTTCAATGAGTTCCCCGCTGGGGAGAAGCAGCGGGGCATCCATTCCGGCCTGTTTGAGGAGGTGAATGAAATAGTTTTTCCCTGTGGAGTAATCCATGTCTTCTTTCTTGTCGGATATCCTGAAATAGCTCGGTTTTTGTTTCAGAAGTTCCAGGTTGGGAAAAAGACTCAGGATGTTCATGTGAATGCCGACCCGGAACCCTGCATCTTCCAGCCGCTCTTTTATGTCCCGTATTCTTTTATAATTGGTTTTTACGTCCTCTTCATCGCGGAAGGGCAGGTCCAGGATCGTGGAGATTTCGAGAAAGATCTTCCGGTCCAGATATTTGATCATCTGATCGACGGCTTCCTGGATGTCGTTCCAGGTGTATCCCTTATTAATATTCTCCAAGGCGAAATCCGATGCGGTTTCCAGGCCTAACAAAAGAGTGTTTACATACTGGTTTAAAAATTGGATGTGGTCCTTCCGTTTCATGAGAAGAATGCCCGCGAACACGGCGATCTGGTAAGGTTTAATCTGATCGAGGATATGGCGTACCTTTTCATTTTTCAGGGAAAAATAAGAGTCGATGAACCTGAGCTCTTTGGCTCCGAATTCTCTTTTGATGGTGTGAAAATAGTCTACGATTCTGTCCTCTTCGGCTCCCGACAGAAAATCCATGACAGGCAGACCCTTGTAAGTGCAGAATTTGCATTTGCCGTACCAGCACCGGTTGTTGAACCCCACGTGAGCAATAGTGGACGAGGAGTGATCGAACATCTCCTGCAAAAAATCTTTTTTGCAGTCATAGATGGTCGTGTAATCGGTTTCGGTGATAACGTCGTCTTTCCACGCCTGGATGTACTGATACAGATCCGTATTCAGGTCGATATCGCCGGTGATGATGATCAGATTTTTCTTCAGTGCATCGCTGTTTGCACCCATTTTGGTGAGAAATTCCCGTATGAACGCGGGCGACATCTTGATGTTTAGAAGCGGCCCGCCGAGAATTACACGGTTCTTGTTGTCAAGGAGGTCTTTTACGATAATAAGGTCGCAGAAGTTGATGCAGGTGACCATCACATAGGAATCGTTAACGTCCTCGAATATATCGTCGTTAAGGTAGCCCCGGGTCATCATGACATAGTAGAGGTTGCTGCTGATGAATTTCTGGGACATATACACCCCGGCCGCGGGGGAGAACATGTTTTTCCCTTTGGAAACGATCCGGTCATAATCGGCCTTATAGGTTTCCGATTTGTACGCCCTTACCGGAATTTGGCTGAAGGTGGGATCAATCTTTTCGTTTCGCTGGAGATTTCCCGTAATCATACGGGTTGCAATGGGATAATAAGGGGTGAATAAAGGGGGATAGATATAGGTTAATTTCATGGATAAATAGCCTCATTCCTGCCGTGATGATTAAAGTGAGATATCTTTGAAAAGCGCCTTCCGCGCTCCAGCGTGAAAATGTCAAGCAACGGTTGTCTTCATGCTCTCCATGAACTTCATGGTTGAGTTATTTCTGATTCGGGGTTCGCCGGTTTCGTATCTAAGGTTGACACGAAAAGCTCCATGAGGTCGATGACCTTGATTTTGTCTTCGAGACCTCCGGTCTTGATGGCGTCTTCAAAATGGATGAGACAAAACGGACAGGCGGTGACGATGACGTTTGCTCCCGCCGCCAGGGCCATGTGAATTCTTTTTTCAGCCATCCGCATTTCTTCCTGTTCAATCTCGTGCCACAGCATGACGTCCCCGCCTCCGCAGCAGAAGCTCCGGTCTCGCGAACGTTCCATTTCCACCAGGCTAAGTCCGGGGATTGATTTGAGCAGCTTTCGAGGCTCCTCATACACTCCGTTGTGCCGGCCCAGATAGCAGGGGTCATGGTAGGTGTACACATCGCTTGCCGCTACGCCGGTCCGGGGTTTCAGAAAACCCGTCTCTACCAGGGCCAGAAAGAACTGCGCATAGTGGTAGACCTTGTAGGTTTCAGGATAATCTTTCTTCAGGGTGTTATAGGCGTGGGGGTCCGTGGTGATGATCCATTTGAAATCGATGGTCGAAAGGGTTTCCGTGTTCTCTTCCATCAGCATATGAAACATCCCTTCTTCACCCATCCGCCGAACCTGGTGGCCGGTATCCTTTTCCATCCGCCCAAGAATACCGAAGTCTATTCCCGCCATATTCAACCCCTTTGCGATGGATGCGGCAATTTCCTGTGACCGGGGATCAAAGGAGGCGTAGCCGTCCACATAGTACAAGAGATCCGTCTTGTCTCCTTCTTTAAGAATTTTTACACCGGGAACCTCCAGTTCTTTAACCCAGTCGGCACGTTTGGCGGCAGGTTTGCCAAACGGATTCCCGGTCATTTCCACAAACATCAGAATCTGGTTGAAGGTCTTGGGACCCTGGCCTGTTTCCAGCACGTGACGTCGCATGTCAACCATTTTGTTGATATATTCAATGAAAACAGGGCATTCCTCCTCGCAGGCCCCGCAGGTGGTGCAGGACCAGAGTTCATCCAGCCCGATGATGCCTCCCACCATCGGTTTTTCATCCGAATCTTTTGGCGAACGGGAAAGAAAGGGCCAAACAGGATATTTTTCGTAAGCGTGGTCCCTCAGTTTGATGGTTAATTGCTTGGGGGAGAGCGGTCTGCCAATGTCGTTGGCCGGACAGTTGTCGGTGCAGCGGCCGCATTCCGTGCAGGTGTAAAAATCGAGGATATTTTTCCAGGTGAATTCTTCCAGCTTTCCGACCCCGAGACTTTCCAGTTCGAAAATATCCTCCACTCCGTATCTGGCGGGTTTGATAGCCCCCTTTTTCAGATTGTGGAAGTACACATTGGGAAGGCCCGTAATAATGTGGAAATGTTTGGAGAGGGGGAGCAGATTCAGAAAGAGAAAAAAGGCCAGAATATGCAGCCAGTAACTGCCGCGGAGTATCTCCATGAGCGCCTGCGGGCTGTTTGCGGGCAGAAAAAGCATCCCGATCCGGGCAGCGGGAAGCCATCCCTTTGATTCCCCTGTCAGAAGAATTCCGCTGCCCTCAAAAAGCATGTCGGTGATCATGAGAAAACTGATGAGCCCCAGCACCAGGTAGGCTTCAAAGAGGTGGCTGCCCGCATATCGAGCGGGTTTGACAATGGCGCGCCGTAGGATGGCCCAGATGCAGGCAAAGAGCACGATGAGTTCAAAGATATCTTTCAGGCTATTATAAAATATGCCGAGAGAGCTGTTCATAAAGGGGCGAAAGATGGGAATGCCAAGGCCCTGGGTGACCAGATCCAGGGAGCGAAGTCCCAGAATAACAAAGCCCCAGAATATCATGATATGAATGACTCCGGCCCACAGGTAACGGGGTTGACGTTTCTGGATAAATCCGTACTCAATAAGATCCTTGAAACGTTGCTTCCAATGGGAAAAACGAGGATCGGGCTGGGCCGCTCGAAGGATGGCAAGCCGCCTTCGAATGGTGACGGTGAAAATCGTCAAGGCTGCCGCAACAATCAGCCACATGAGGATCAGTCCGGCATATCCCTGGCTGCCCCGCACGGCAAATTCAGCAAAAGAAACCATGATCACTTACTCCTGTTTCAGAAATCGTCAAACACAAAGGATGTTCGCATGTTGTTAAAAATGAAACGCAATGGGCTTTGAAAAGCGCGCATTGTATCATCCCGGCAAAAAGGCGCAAGTGATTTTTGCTCCAGCAGCATTACTCCATTTTATTTTCACCCGAAAAGGTGTATGCTATAGGACTATATATAAACCCAAGGAAGGATGCTTCGGATGGCGAATCCAACACTGGATAAAATGAAAGAGCTTGTGCGGGCCAACAATACGTGCGTTCTGGCAACGACCCGGGAGAACAAACCTCACTGTTCACTTATGGCGTATGTAGCGGATGAGGACTGTTCCCAAATCTATATGGCGACCCATCGGGACACTACCAAATACCGGAACCTGAGGAAGAACCCGAACGTGAGTCTGCTCATCGATACGAGGGCCCAAAATCATGGTGAGAAGACGTACAAAGCAAAGGCCCTGACGGTTGCCGGTGCATTTCAGCACGTTGAAAATGCTGAAAAAAGAGGGATTATTTTGCAAAAACTGATGGATGGTCATCCCCATTTAAAGGGCTTTCTGCAGGATCCGGACGCTGAGATGTTTTCGGTGAAAATAGAATCCTTTCTTCTCCTTGAAGGAGTCTCAAATGCCTATTTCGAATTGGTGTGAGCCGTCGCCGATGCGACGGATCGGGGGTGGTTCTTGAAAAATTCCCAAAGGATTTCCGCGGCATCAAAGTCTTTCAGGGGATCATCTTCGGCTAAGGATGCGGTGAAATATTTTCCCGGCCAGACATGCCCCCAGTTTTTAATGAGCCAGAGCGATACCACCGCCCCATCGGAACATTGGTCCCACGATCGAACAGTTACCCTGCCTTTGTAGATCTGTTTTTCCTCCGCCACCGACGAACATTGATCCGTCTTTGCCCAGAAAGCCACACAATCCGGAACAGACCAGTAGGTCCGGGCGCCTCCGCGACGTTTGCTTACCCCTCCTTCGTAAGGGACATCCTGGTCATCCAAACCATGCATGATCAGGACCGGGAGGGGTTTTTGGGGATCAGGGATGTGCCATTCCGGGACTTCCTTAGATTCCCTGCCTCCCATGGAGGCCGCAAGGAAAGCCGCGCCTGCCAACATGTTCGTCCTTTCCGCCGCAAACCGGTAGGCCATCATGCCGCCGTTTGAAAAGCCCAGCATGTAGATCCGGCTCTGATCCACGTTGAGTTTATTGCACGCATCTTTAATGGCTGCCGCGAGAAATCCGACGTCATCCACCTTGTCTTTTGCCGCTTTCCCACAACAGTGACCGGCGTTCCAGTGCTGCAGATACCCGAACAGGCCCATACCGTTCGGATAGAGCACAAGGAACTTTTCTCGATCGGCCAGATTGCTGAACCCTGAAAATTTTTCCATACCCAGACCCGTATCGAAGGCGCCATGAATGACCACCACCAGAGGCAGGGATGTTTTGGAGTCGTAGCCTGGCGGGATATGGATCTGATAGGTCCGGTTGAATCCGTTTGCCTTAATGTCCATCTCCACTTCATAGGTTTCGGGACCGATGATCCGGTCTTGCGGAAGCCTTTTGGAACATCCCGTGAGGCCATAGAAGAACATCGTTGCAATCAGAAGCAAGATCAGTTTTCTCATCTTTCTTTCCCCCTTCAGAGTGCGTGTTACTGCCTTGACGCATTGCTGAAAGTACACTATTTTAAAACATTCAACAAGGGCCTTCTTAGATGTTATTCCGCCGGCCGCCGGTTGCAGGCTTCCAAAATCAGCAGGGAGGGATTGTCCCATGAGCGAAGGTCTCCTGTCTCATAAAATCGAATGCGAAAATCTTGAAGATGCCGTAGAAACCTTTTTCCAAAAGGGCTGGAGCGATGGGCTGCCCGTTATCCCTCCCACGGAAGGGAAGGCGCTCAAATTTCTGGGCGCCGCCGGGCTTGCCCCGGATGAGATTCTGGGGTCTATTCCTGAGCGAAATCGGGTTTTTACCGCGGAAAAAGTGGCTGTCAATGCCGTTATGGCCGGATGTCTTCCCGAATATTTTCCCGTGGTTGTCGCTGCGGTACGGGCGATCTCCCGGCCTGAATTCGGACTGCACGGGGTTTCAGCAAGTACGGCAGGGGCGGGGATCCTGATTGTGGTAAATGGTCCGGTGTCCCAAGAGCTGGGGATCAACAGCGGCCAGAATCTCCTGGCGCCGGGCAATCGGGCCAATGCCACGATTGGAAGGGCCGTGAGGCTCGTTCTGTATAATCTGGGGGGAAGGGAGTTTGACAGGTCGACCCTGGGGCATCCGGGAAAATATACCTTTTGCATCGGCGAGCAGGAGAGTAGTTGGGAACCACTCCATGTCCTGCGGGGACTGAAAAAGGAAATGAGTGCGGTCACCGTTTTCGCGGCGGAAGGACCTAATCAGGTCCAGAACCATGTCGCGCTGAAACCGGAAAATATCCTCAACACCATTGCTGACCGGATGCGGTCTCTGGGGAGTTTTAATATGGGGGGAGATGTGGAATGTGCGGTGATCATCTGCCCGGAACACTACGAAACCCTGAACCGGGCCGGCTGGAGCAAGAAAGATGTGCGCGAGTTTCTCTTTGAAAAAGCCTGTCGGCCGCTGGCGGATCTGAAGAGAGGGGGGCTGAACGAGGCTCCGCTTATCCCGGAAGATGAAGAAACCATGGTCCGGGCGGTTTCTTCGCCGGACCGAATTCTGCTGATCATGGCCGGAGGCATTGCCGGCAGATTCTCGGCCTGTATGCCCGGATGGTTCAGCCGCCATATGTCCAGGGCCGTTACAGAGCCGATAGCTCCGTCCTGCGCAGGAGGCGCTTGAGCGGTTACCGGGGTTCCGTTGGAATCCCTCAAATAGAAAAGGAGGAACGAAACATGAGCATCACAGTGCTGGATCCCACCAACGAACCGATCAAGACGGCTTTTGAAATGGCGCCCCGTCCCGAGAACCTGAGCGGCCTTACTCTGGGACTTATCGATAATGGGAAGAAGAACTCCGATTATCTTGTTAAGAAAATCGCGATCCGCCTGGAAGAACTCTATGGACTCAAGGGAGGTATGAAGGTCAAGAAGCCTTCTCCTTCCCACGCTGTTCCCGAGGATGCCGCAAGGGAACTGGCGGAGAAGTCGGACCTGGTGCTGGCCGGTATCGGAGACTGAGGTTCCTGCAGCTCGGGCAGTGTGCTCGACGGAATTGTCATGGAAAAACTGGGAGTCCCGACGGCCGTTGTTTGTACGGAACCGTTCATCTCTTCAGGAAAGGCCATGGCCCTGGCCCATGGTTTTCCCGAATATCCGTTTGTTGTTATTCCTCATCCCATTAACGCCACCTCCTATGAAGTATTGGATGATTGGGTGGAAGATTCCCTACCGGAGGTTGTTCGATTGTTGCTGAAATGAAACGTCGTTGAAGGGCGCCCGACTTCCAAATTCCGTATAACCAATTCAGGGGCAGCATCCGCGGTTTCCGACACCTGCGGCTGAAGCCGCACCTACATCGATTTTCCGGATTTGGATTGTATGTTGTAGGTGCGAATTCATTCGCACAAAGACCATTGAACACCTCTTCCGGCAGAAACTACGGATGCTCCCAATTCAGGGGTCACCGGTGCGTCGGCCGGTTATTGACAAGCCGGAAGCAGTACTTATTTTTGTATCAAAGACGAACAAAATAACAACGATGAGTTGAACCCGCCCTTAAAGGGGCTATGAGCCGGGTATCACGAATAGTGAACCCGGTTTTTTAATGGAGGCAATAGAATGGAAACAGCAAAAAGCATACGGAACGAAACACTTGAAGAACAGGATTTCTCAAGGCTGGATGAATCCGATGACAGGGAATTTTACCTGACGGATCGTTTTGTGAGCCACCTGGATTCTTTGGCTTTGGGTACGGTTGAAGGGATTATCGGTGACCTGGTTATCGAAAAAAGTCCTGTTATACTCGATTTGATGGCAGGTTGGGATTCCCACATTCCCCAGAGCATCAAGCCCGAGAGAGTGGTGGGATTGGGCCTTAACGAAAACGAGTTGAAGAAGAACAGGAACTTAACCGAGTTCGTAATCCACGATCTCAACGAGAATCCCCATCTCCCGTTTCCGGACAATACGTTCGATGCGGTGATCAATACGGTTTCGGTGGACTATATGACCCATCCCGTTCCCGTATTTGAGGAGGCGGGCCGGGTATTGAAGCCCGGCGGGATCTTTCTGGTGATCTTTTCAAATCGAATGTTTCCCCTGAAAGCGGTGAGGATCTGGAAGGAATCCGATGAGGAAGAACGAGTGGGCCTCGTGGAGGATTTTTTCACCCGGAGTGAGAGATTTGGGGAAACCCTCACTTTTGTGTCCAAGGGAAAACCGAGGCCGAAAGATGATAAATACGCAGGGGCAACGTCCTTCAGCGATCCCGTTTATGCGGTTTATGGGGAAAAGAAAGGCGCTGATCCAAACAGGGAGCAAAGGCCCGATCCGCGGGCGGGGTCTGGTGAGGCGCTCTCGAAGGAGGAGATTGAACGGAAAAAGCACCTGGTAAAAGCGACGCTTTGTTGTCCCCATTGTGATGAGGAGCTGAAGAAATGGGAAGTTCCCGACAACCCTTTCTGCCAGACCTGGGATAATGATTTCATGTATATCTGCTTTAACGATGAATGTTCCTATTTTGTGAGAGGATGGGAGCACATGCGAAAGAATTTTGACAAAACCCTCTCGTACCGGTTTATGTTCAATCCGGGAAATGGCGCCTGCATGCCCATGCCCGTGCCCTCCTATCGGGCGCTTAAAGAGGGGATTATGGAATAACTCGAAAAAGAATCTTTTTATCGTTCCCAAGCTCTGCTTGGGAACACAAATTTTTAGCAGCTCCGGATTCCGGTTTCAGGCCATGCGCGATCACCGCTTTTTTTCATGCCTATTTTCCTTGACAATTTTCATGATTCCGGCTTAGCTTTTCATGAATGGGAATCCTGCTCACTTGGTCTGCGGTCGAGAAGGAAAGGGGAAAAGGAATGGGGGATTGAACATGGCTAATTTGCAAATCAAGGGAATGGACGATGCGATATACTCGGAGCTAAAAGCGCTCGCGGCATCAGAACATCGGTCTGTCAGCCAGCAGGTGCTCTATATGCTACGTGGCCATTTAGCCGGAAAAGGTCGCGTGGAAAAAATGAGAACGCCCGCACGGGTCCTGTTGGAGCTCTCCGGCTCGTGGGAGGATCAGAGGGAGGCAGACCAGATCGTGGAAGATCTGCGGGCCTCCAGAAAGAATTCTGAAAGGATTGGAGAAGCGTTCTGATGTACCTTCTTGATACGGATACCATCATCTACAGTCTGAAAGGAGACAAGGCCGTTAAGAAGAATCTTTTGCTTCATATCGAAGATCCCATGAAGATCAGCATTGTCACTCTCATGGAATTGTATTATGGGGCTCATAAATCGGAAAGAGTCGCCGGAAATCTTGCGAAGGTTAAGGGATTAGAGAGTGAATTTGAGGTTATCCCGGCAGGTGGGGAATCCGCTGAGATTTTCGGAATGTTGAAGGCGATTCTGGAGAAGTCGGGTTCACGCCTGGACGATTTTGATCTAATCATTGCTTCATGCGCCATGGCCCATAATCTGACCCTGGTCACCAACAACACGCAGCATTTCAATAGAATTGATGGTCTGAAACTGACAAATTGGTGCATAGACAATTCAAGTTTCGTTGGGAAATGATTCTTTTTTCCCATCTTCCTTTGCAGAACTTTAAGATAAAACTTCCCTGAAAACTTCTTTATTTTTCATGCCGATCAGTTTATTCTCCACCGCTAAAGGGATATCGTTTATCCGAGAAAATCCTATTTCAATGGGAGTGTGTGTATGAAATTAGTGAAAAATATTGAAGATGCCGTAAATGTCCGAAATATACCCCCAGGCAGTATCATATATTCCGGGGGCAATGCCGGTACGCCCCGGGCCCTTCTGCAGCAGCTTGCAAAGGATAGATCCATTCAGGGAGTGGAACTTCTAAGTGTCCTGTTGCTTGGAGATATCGGAGAGGTTTTTTCAGATGAAGCCTGCCGGCGCATCACCCACAGGGTGATTTTCAACGGTCCCTATTCACGGGAAGCCATGAATAC
>JBBSAR010000037.1:0-16893 GCA_038252125.1 Desulfatiglandales bacterium | reverse complement strand
TCAGCGCACCCCTTACCTGAGCCGGACAGAGAGGATTCTCACATCGCAGAGCCACTTCGCTTTCTCTTCTTAAAATGGCGGACCCGCACACGGGGCAATGGGAAGGCATGACAAACTTTTTCTCATCTCCGGTCCTTTTGGAAGACACAACTTTCACGACTTCCGGTATCACGTCCCCTGCCCTCTGGACTACAACCGTGTCTCCTTCACGGACATCCTTCCTTTCGATTTCATCGGGGTTGTGCAGAGTTGCCCGACTAACCGTTACGCCGCCTATTTCGACCGGTTCCAGATGAGCTACCGGCGTGAGCACCCCCGTCCGACCAACCTGGACGGCAATTTTCCTGATCCTGGTTGTTTCCTGGGTAGGCTTGAATTTAAAGGCCATAGCCCATCGCGGGCTTCTGGATTTCGTGCCCAGGCGGGCCTGCAGGTCCAGGCGGTTTGTTTTGATCACAGCCCCATCTATTTCATAGGGGAATTGATCCCTTTTCTCTTCAATCTCATGACAGTAAGCCATGACGTTTTTCACGTCGCGGCACAATCTGATGTGGGGCCTGTTCACACGAAGCCCCCATTCCTGCAAGGCCAGCATCATTTCGTAGTAAGTATCAAAGGCTGGGTTCGTGATGGTCCCGAACCCATAGCAGAACATATTCAAGGGCCTTTTTACCGTTACCCTGTGATCCAACTGACGCAAAGATCCGGCTGCCGCATTTCGCGGGTTGGCAAAGGGAGGAAGACCTTTTTGCAATCTGCCGTCATTTAGTTTTTGAAACGCGGCCCTTTCCATATAGACTTCGCCTCGGACTTCGAGGAGATCAGGAGGCAATGGCCTGTTCTCTTTTTGCGTCAATTTTAGGGGAACAGTGAGAATCGTTTTGATATTGGCGGTTACATCTTCTCCCACGGAACCGTCGCCCCGTGTGGAAGCCACCGTAAGCAACCCCTTCTCGTAGACGATTTCTACGGCCAATCCATCGATTTTTGGCTCCACCGCATATTCAACCTCCCTGCTTTCTCCCAGAAACTTTCTGATCCTCCCATCAAAATCGATCAAACCCTTGTCATTGAAACCGTTTTCAAGGCTGAGCATCGGGATCGTGTGCTGAACGGCAGAAAAGGTTTTCTGAGGAGGAGCGCCTACCTTTTTAGTTGGTGAATCAGGGGCCGCCAATTCCGGATATTGCCTTTCAAGTTCCACCAATTCCCTGAAAAGCCGGTCATATTCGGCATCGGATATTTCAGGATCATCAAGGACATAATACATCCGGTTATGTCGCCTGATCGCCTCAGATAATTCGCTGATTTTTTGGGCTATGTCATTCATTATCCGGTTTCAGCCTCTTTTTTACAGCCTCGAGAAGACCGAAGCACCCGGTGAGCATCATGTCGCCAAAAGGAGCCGCCATGTGTCCTCCAAGCGAGGAAAAGCGCTCGCGATTGGGACCGGTTACACCAAGGTGCTCATAAGAACCCGCAAGGGATGCCCCCGAAAGAACCGTGCATCCGTGGCCCATTTCATCCAGAATTTCCTGATTGGAAAGCGTCTCCTTCTTGAAACGTTCCAGATGTTTTTTCAGTTTTTCAGGATTCATCAGGGAGGTATGGTGTTCGTAAATACCCCAAACCCTGTTTCCTTGGAGCAGCGCCGCCAGGATATGTTCATTGCCGATATTGACAATGACCACCCCTTGTTCACGCCGCGCTGAAATCCAGGGGTCGGTAAGAGCGCCAAGGATGGCGGCCACCCCTGTGTCCATAACCAATGCCCCCGGCGCCGTTTCACAGATGGCCCGCATGCGGGTGAGATGTTCCGGCGGCTTTTCATAAAGCAGCGCTGAAAACCTCTTTTGGGCATGCAGCAGCTCGTTCCACTGTTTGAATCGGAACACCCTGTTGCTCTCATGCGGGGAAAAACCGTGGTCCTGGACCGCAACAGCAACGATTCCCGGCGCCGAAACGTCAAAGAGAGCCAATGCCTGATGAATCGCCCCGAGGTTCAGATCGCCCATGGTCAATTCCTTGAGAGGTTCAACAATAGGTCTCTTTTCAACAATTTCAATGCCCATGCCTCGGACTCTATCCAGGTTGTCATGGAAGGTGAGGGCGGGCCTCTCCAAGGCAAATACCTTTAATCCTGCTTTCAGGTGCCTGCGTACCGCCGCGGAAGAGGGGCCGCCGCCCATCACATTTCCCGAAAAAAACAGATGCTGGCCATTTCTTGTGGCCTGGTCTATTTTCCCTGCAAGGATGGTGGTTGCAGAGGGCAAGATCATCTTTGGGCAGTTTTCCATGGATATTCCATGGCGCCATACAAGGATATCCTGGGTACCACTTCCGATGTCGATGGCAAGCACGCCATTTTCTATAGGCATCAATATTCTCCGGAACGATTCCCTTCACAAGCGGTCCCGCCGCTTGGACAGCCTATTTTGTCCAGAAGGATCTCAGCCGCCAGGCGAGATCCTCTCTTGAGTGCGGGATTTGAAAAACCCGGTGTCCATTTTAAATCAAAAAGCTCGTCCGAAACCACCAGCAACCCGGCCATGGCCACCGAACGATACAGGGCCACCGTGAATAGTGCGGACATCTCCATTTCTACCCCGAAAACGCCCTGCTCTTGAAATGCCTTGACCTTTCGAGGGGTTTCTCGATATACCGCATCCGTTGTCCACACAGCCCCCGCGAAAAAATGGATCTGTTCCTGCTCCATATGTTCCAAAAGCATCCGGTGAAGATCCCTGTCCGGCTGGATAGATTTGTTGCCGACAGGATAATGCCCGGACGTACCCTCCTCCGAAACGGCAAGCGTAGGAAGAAGGATGTCCCCAATCCGCACATCAGGCTGCAGAGATCCGCACCAACCCAAAACCCAGATCCTTTTCGCACCCATAACAATGAGTTTTTCAAGCGCCATCACCGCGTGAGGAGCGCCGGTGAAAGGACCGCAAAGCGCCAAAAACGGGGTCTCTCTTTCTTCTTTCACATACAACGGAACCAGTCTGGAGCCAGGGAATGTCACTTTGCTGGCCGCGGTCCTGCCTGCAAGATAAGCCAGATCGGACGGAATCATGGCCATGATCACGTCGCTTCCCAGAGCAGGATCGTTTCTGCCCTTATGCGGGCGAATAATGCCTTCTTCCTCCAGCGAATTTTTCATAAAGCCCATTACGTATTGTGAGAAATAAATCCTCAGAATGAACATATAAGAATCTAAAACGGCTCCTAAAAAGCCTTTTCACTGACTTTTTGATAGCCGACCAATAGTAGATGGTATCGGCTTACATGGCAACCCTAAAATTCAGCGATCAGCAATTCTCGTTATGGATTCTCCGGAATCTGAGGTGATGGAGAAATTGGCATGAGAGCCTTTGCCACACCTGTAAACATTTTCGTGTTAAAAGAGCTAAAATATGGTAATGTGACGCAATTAGGAGGTCATTCCTCCTTTCATCCGTTTTTTTATTGACAAAAAAGCATCGGTTAAAATATACTGGAAATTTATTATGTTAAAGAGACATCATGTTTGAGAGCTTATCCGATAAATTAAACGGCGTGTTTAAAAAGCTGACCGGTCGCGGCAGATTATCGGAGAAGAATATCCAGGATGCCCTCAAGGAAGTGCGTCTGGCCCTGCTGGAGGCAGACGTTCATTATAAGGTAGTAAAAGAACTGGTCAGTGACATTCGGAACAGGGCTGTTGGGCAGGAAGTCCTGGAAAGCCTTACCCCGGGCCAGCAGATTATCAAGATCGTTAACGATGAGCTGACCCGCCTCATGGGAGAGGCCCGGCATGACCTTGAATTTGAAGGCCCCGGCCCCCACCGGATGATGTTGGTGGGACTTCAAGGCTCCGGAAAAACGACGACTGCCGCGAAATTTGCACAATACCTTCGCAAACAGGGGAAAAAGCCTTACCTTGTTCCTGCTGACGTGTACAGACCGGCCGCCATCGAGCAATTGAAGAGACTTGGCGCCGAAATTGATGTACCCGTTTTTCCTTCCGAGCCTGACGACAGGCCGGAGGATATCTGTGTCGCGGCCCTGGCCAGGGCGGAACAAGAGGGAGTCGATGTCCTGATCATTGATACCGCGGGCCGGCTGCACATCGATAAAACCTTGATGGATGAACTGATAACCATCAAGACCAGGATCAATCCCTCTGAAATTTTGCTGGTTGCGGATGCCATGACCGGCCAGGATGCGGTCAACGTGGCCGGCCAGTTCAACGAGAGCCTCAATATCACCGGCGTGGTGCTCTCCAAAATGGAAGGCGATGCCAGGGGTGGGGCCGCCCTGTCCGTTCGCGCGGTGACGGGTAAACCCATAAAATTTGTCGGCGTAGGGGAAAAGATCAGTGCGCTGGAGCCTTTTCATCCCGATAGAATGGCCTCCCAAATCCTTGGAATGGGCGACGTTCTTTCCTTAATTGAAAAGGCTCAAGATCAATTCAGTGAGAAAGAAGCAAAAGCATTAGAGAAAAAACTGAAAAAGAATGAGTTTGATCTTGAGGATTTTCGTTCCCAGCTCAAACAGATGAAAAAACTTGGATCTCTTGAAGACATCCTCGGAATGCTCCCCGGCATGGGGAAGCTAAAAGCCATGAAAGGCATGAAGCCGGATGAAAAAGAGCTGGTCAAAGTGGAAGCGATTATTAATTCCATGACGGTGGGCGAAAGAAGAAAATTCAAGATTATCAACGGCAGCAGGAGACGCAGGATTGCCATGGGGAGCGGAACCACCGTGCAGGATGTAAACCGTCTTCTAAAAAATTTTGCGCAGACGAAGAAGATGATGGAGCGTTTCACAAAAAAGGGAGGGCTGAAAAGCCTGTCCTCCATATTCGGATAAACGAATACAAATAACAGGGGGTTAATACAAGCAGATGGCAGTGAGAATTCGATTAACAAGAATGGGCGCCAAGAAAAAACCTTTTTACCGTTTGGTGGCAACGGATTCAGAATCGCCTCGGGACGGAAGATTTCTCGAAATTCTGGGGTACTACGATCCGATGAAGGAACCGGCCGAAGTACAGGTGCATGGAGACAAGGTGACCTACTGGCTCGAAAAGGGCGCCAAGGTCTCCGGTTCGGCCAGGGCTATTCTGAAAAAAGAAGGGCTTTTGAATCCTCAGCCGGCTACGAATTAGTACGAAATGAAGAGTTTCCTGCGAGGTAAATCGGTATGAAGGACTTAATTTCCTATATTGCCAAAGCGCTTGTGGATAATCCGGAAGAAGTTGGCGTTACGGAAGTGGAGGGAGAACAAAGCTCAGTCATTGAATTGAAAGTGGCCAAGAACGATCTGGGCAAAGTCATAGGCAAGCAGGGTCGAACAGCCCGCGCCATGAGAACCATTCTCAGTGCGGCCTCTACCAAAATCGATAAGAGATCTGTACTGGAGATCATAGAATAGGCTTGCATCCAGGCATATCCGAAGATTTTCTGGTGATCGGGAAAGTCATCAAGGCCCACGGCCTTAAGGGTCTTGTAAGGGTCCATTCTTACGCCCAGTCGGAGGAAACTTTTCAGGATTCCCCTACCGTCTTTCTGAGGAAAGAGGACTGGGAAAAAGCCAGGGAATTTACGCTGGCATCCGCAACAGCCTATAAAAACGGCGTCCTGATGGCATTGGAAGAGGTTCGTTCCATTGAAATCGCCGAGGCCCTTAAGGGAGCGGAAATCTGTATTGAAAAGGATTCAATGGTCCGTGCGGATGATGAATATTTCTGGCACGAATTGATAGGGCTGAAGGTTTTTTTGAACACCGGGGACTATCTGGGAAACCTTGCCGGTATCATCAGTGAAAAAGGGAATGATATTTATATCATAAAGAACGGGGACAGGGAATGGTCTATTCCCGCAACCCATGAGGTGGTGCGCGATATCGCCCTGGAATCGGGAACAATGATCATCTGCCCCCTGGAGGGGATGCTTGATTTGAATGAGGTTTGACGTCCTTACAATCTTTCCCTGCATGTTTGCGGGATACCTGAACGAAGGGTTGCTGGGTAAGGCAATCACAAAGGGGCTTATAGACATACGGTTGGTGGACATACGCGACTTTGCCGAAGGACCCCACAGGGCGACGGATGATCGTCCCTACGGCGGTGGAGAGGGGATGGTCATGAAGCCTGAGCCCATATGCGATGCCGTCGAATCGATTGAAAAAATCGGCAAGAAGAGCCTCGTTGTTCTCCTGAGCCCTCAGGGAGAGACCTTCAAACAGTCTGAGGCCTGGAAGTTGGCGGAACTGGATCAGGTCATTATGATCTGCGGAAGATATGAGGGGATTGATGAACGGGTTCGGCTGACCTGCGTTGATCGGGAACTTTCCATCGGGGATTATATCCTCAATGGCGGAGAGGTAGGCGCCATGGTCATCATTGATTCCGTCAGCCGGCTCATCCCTGGGGTCCTGGGGGGAGAAAGGTCCGCCGCGGAGGATTCATTTGAAGAAGGACTTCTGGAATATCCGCAATATACGAGACCGCGGATTTTCAGGGGGAAAGAGGTCCCTGAAATACTGTTGTCGGGAAATCACGAGTTGATCCGCCGGTGGCGAAGAGCGGAGTCTCTGAGAAAGACTCTTAAGAGAAGACCCGATCTGCTCACTGAAGCGGAACTTACTGACCAGGACAAAAGATTTATGTCCGGACTGTAAGGGGTTGCCCATTGCGTCTTTACACAGGGCTCATCCATTTTCCGGTATACAATAGAAACTTCCAGAAGATCGCCTCTTCCATCACCACGCTGGATATCCATGACTTGGCCCGTCTTGCAAGGACCTACAGCGTGGAAGGGCTTTTTATTGTTACACCCTTGGAAGATCAGCATGAAATTGCGGTTGAAATGGTAAGACACTGGTTAACAGGCTATGGCGCCTGCTATAATCAGGATAGAAAGGAAGCCATTGATCTCGTGTCTGTCGTTCCATCCCTGGAACAGGCTATAGCCATTGTAAAGGATTCGGAAGGACAGGCCCCTGTCCTTATCGCCACTGATGCAGGAAAGAGGTGTCAACTGCCCCTGGCCTATTCGGAGGCAAGAAAAATAATCGAGGAAGACCGGGTGGTTCTGCTGCTGTTCGGAACAGCCTGGGGTCTACATGATGAACTTCTGGAAAGGGTTGATTATATATTGGCCCCCATTGCGGGTCGAAACGGTTACAATCATCTGTCGGTCAGGACCGCCGCCGCCATTATTATGGACCGCCTTGTCGGCAGGGAAATGGAAAAGCTATAGACTTTCAGATAATGATTTTGGCAAGGCCAGAGGGAGGAATCGGTGTAAGTCGTACAAGATAGTGCGTCGTTGACTATTCCGAACGATAACGCAGCCCAAAATCTTTATCTGGAAGTCTATCGACAACGAAGAACCAAGAACGAAATATGAAGAGGAGCAAAAGGAAATGAATGTGATAGAAATGCTCGAAAAGGAGCAGATGCGAGGCGATATCCCCAGCTTTATGCCGGGAGACACCGTAAAGGTACATGCCAGGATCAAAGAAGGCGAAAAAGAGCGGATCCAGGTATTTCAAGGAGTTGTTATCAGAAAGCGAAACGGGAATACCGGGGCTACATTTACGGTCAGGAAGGTTTCCTACGGAATCGGAGTGGAACGAATTTTCCCTTTTCATTCCCCCCTTATTGATAAAGTTGAAGTCCTGAGCAGGGGGAAAGTCAGAAGATCCCGTCTCTATTATTTACGAAAGCTGAGAGGAAAAGCGGCTCGAATTAAAGAAAAGAGATTTTAGTCTCCAGACAAAAAGGCCTGAACAACAACAAAACCACAGCCATTTTAAGAGAAAACAGGAAGTGTCCCCTCCTGAAAATCTGAATCTTTTCCCACAAAACGTTTTCCGTGCACCTGACAGGCCCACCTTCCATGAAGAGGCTGCACGGGAAGCGGGATTTTCTATTATTGCCGGGGTGGATGAGGTTGGCCGGGGGCCTCTTGCTGGACCGGTTGTGGCCGCTGCGGTCATTTTGTCTGAAAGCCCTCTTCTTCCGGGAGTGAAAGATTCCAAGCAGATGACGCCGAAATCGCGTGAAGAGGCCTTCAAGAGGATCCGTCTTGAGGCCCTGTCTGCGACGATCGGCGTGGTTTCCCGGGAATACATAGATCGTTTCAATATTCTCAAGGCGTCTCTCGAAGCCATGGCGCGTGCGGTCCGCTCCCTTGACCCCCAGCCTGAATTCCTGCTCGTAGATGGAATTCACACGGTTTCACTGTCCATCCCCCAGCAATGTTTGAAGAAGGGTGATCAGGTCAGTCTGAGCATCTCCGCTGCTTCCGTAGTAGCCAAGGTGTATCGGGACCGAATCATGACGGCGTATCATGAGGCTTTCCCAGCCTATGGTTTTGCTGATAACAAGGGGTATGGAACTCCCCGGCACCTTGAGGCCTTGAAACGATACGGCCCAAGCCCCCTGCATCGGCTGACCTTCAAGAGGGTTCTGTAATTGACAAAAGAGAGACTCGAGCTCGGACATTTCGGAGAAGAAATCGCTTTCAAGGAGGTCAGGCGTCTGGGCTATAAGGAGATTGAGCGAAATTACCGATGCCCTCTCGGGGAAGTGGATCTCATTGCAAAAGATGGGGATACGCTGGTTTTTCTGGAAATAAAAACCAGGAAAGGCCGTTCCCTCGGTTATGCCAAAGAGGCGGTAACTGAAAGAAAACAAAGGCAGATCTCCAAAGTGGCGCTGACCTACATGAAAGACAAAAAGTGTTTTGGAATAAAGGCAAGGTTCGACGTTGTGGCGGTCTCCATAGGTTCGGGCAAGCCGAAATTTGAAGTGATAAAGAATGCCTTTGACCTGGCCTACTGAAAAGGAATCGGCCTGAAATGGAAAATCCCGAATCAGTCCCTGTAAATGACCGAACAGGACTCTTGTACATGGTCGCAACGCCCATCGGAAACATGGAAGACATTACGTTGCGCGCCTTGAAAATTCTAAAAAGCGTTGATTTGATTGCCGCGGAAAGTGTAACCAGGACCAGGGGGCTTTGCCGACACCACGGGATTGGGGCAAGGCTGACCAAATATTGTGAACACAACAGGGCGAGAAAGGCTAAAGAGCTTACAGAAAAGCTCAAATCCGGATTGAACGTTGCACTGGTAACCGATGCGGGAACACCGGGCATCTCAGATCCCGGAGCTTATCTTACAAGCAGGGTCGTTGAGGAGGGGATACGGGTTATTCCGGTTCCGGGGCCTTCTTCGCTGGTATCTGCGCTTTCCATATCGGGGATGTCGGCCGATGCGTTTGTTTTCATGGGATTTTTGCCAAACAAGAAAGGAAAAAGACGTCAGGAACTGACCCGTATGGCTTCAGAAAGGCGAACGATGGTTTTTTTTGAAGCGCCCCATCGCCTCATGGCAATGCTTACAGACCTGTACGATATTTTGGGGAACAGACCCATGGTCATGGTGCGTGAAATGACCAAGGTCTTTGAAGAGGTGCAAAGAGGTCCGGTTGGTGTTCTCCTCGAAAGGTTTAACGATCGCGAAATCAGGGGCGAATTCACCCTGGTGGTATCCGGCAGTGTAGAAACGGAAGGTCCCCCGACATTAAACAAACAGGCCTTAAAAAAAATGGAGACACTGCTTAAAGAGAACCGTGCATCTGTAAAAGATATCGCCCAACGCATAGCCCTGGAAGAGGGCATGCCCTATCGGCGGGTGTATAAAGAATGCCTGTCCAGGAAAAATGCCGGCAAAGACCTTTAGGATTTATGGAAACAATAAGACAACTGAAGATAGTCAATAACCTTGGACTTCATGCGCGGGCAGCCGGAAAGATCGTGGAACTGGGAAAGCGCTATGCCTCGCAATTAATTCTGCAAAAGGATGGTCAGGAGGTGGACGGTTCCAGCATTCTATCCATACTGACCCTGTCATGCCCAAAGGGTACGGAAATGCAAGCCAGAATTATTGGAGTCGATTCAGAGGATTTTATGGCAACATTAGCCCGTTTGTTCGAAGAGCGTTTTGGAGAAGAAAGATGACACGGGAGTCCAGCGTCGATACAAAAACATTGCAGGGAGTTCCCGTTCATGCCGGAATCGTCATCGGCAAGGCCCATCTGGTAGACAGATCCCGGGTCAAAATCCTCTATCAGTATATTGTGGACGACGGTCAGGTCGAAAAGGAGATTGAACGATTCAAGGATTCGGTCAAGACCGTTGAAGACCAATTGATCGCCCTCAAGAACGGAATGCCCGAAAAAGTCAAAGATCATTCGTTTATCCTGGACAGCCATCTCATGATGCTCAAAGACAGCATGTTCAGGGATGCCACCATCAAGAAGATTCGCAAAGAGAAGATTAATGCCGAATGGGCCGTAAAGAAATCCCTCCAGGAGATCCGAGAAGTTTTTGGCCAGATAGAGGACGATTATATCCGAAATCGCATCTCCGATGTGGAAAACGTCACGGAAAGGATTCTGCGAACGCTTTCTGGAGAAACGCATCAAAGCCTGGCTGAAATCAACCAGCGAGTGATCATCGTGGCCCACGACCTGTCTCCGGCCGATATGACCGAACTGAACATCAGCCGGGTGAAAGGATTTATTACGGATATCGGAGGCAAAACTTCTCACACGGCCATTATGGCGCAAGCCCTTGAGATTCCGGCGGTGGTGGGCCTCAAATCTGCTACGCAGTTGGTGCATGACGGCGATTTGCTTATTGTGGACGGGACCACAGGGAATGTAATCATCAACCCGGATGACCATGCCATTCTCCAGGCCCAGGAAAAACAACTCAAATTCGAGAAATACCGGTCAAGCATTGTCAGACTGAGCCATCTTCCCGCGGTGACACTTGACGGATTCAGAATAGCCGTCTTGGGAAATATCGAATTTCTTGAGGAAGTTGCCGCCGTAAAAGATAATGGAGGGGAAGGGATCGGGCTTTACAGGACCGAGTTCCTTTACTTGAGAAATAAAGGGTTCCCAAGTGAGGAAGAACTCTTCGAGGACTACCGGGAAGTGGCGGAAATCATGAACCCTTTGTCGGTGAGGATACGAACGTTGGACCTGGGAGGCGATAAGTTTACTTCCGAACTGAATATTTCAAAGGAGTTGAATCCGGCCCTTGGATTGCGCGCTATTCGTTTCTGCCTAAAAGAACCGGAAATATTCAAAAGCCAGTTGCGAGCTATTTTACGGGCAAGCATCTATGGCAAAATCGAATTGATGTTTCCCATGGTATCCGGATTGCAGGAACTCCTGGATGCCAAAAAGATCCTCAACGAGGTGAAAAGTGATCTGGACCACCGGAATATTGAATACGACCGGGATATGAAAATCGGCATCATGATAGAGGTTCCGGCCGCCGTGGCCGTGGCCGACGTGCTGGCCCGTCATGTGGATTTTTTTAGCATTGGAACCAATGACCTCATCCAGTATTCCCTCGCCATCGACAGGGTCAATGAACACGTTGCCTTTATGTATCAGCCGTTTCACCCGGCTATCCTCAGGATGCTGAAATTCACGGTACAGGCCGCAAAAACGGAAAACATTCCGGTTTCCCTTTGCGGAGAAATGGCGGGAGATCCCCTTTGCGTGGCCATTCTGCTGAGTCTGGGATTTGACAGCCTCAGCATGAACGCCAGGGCCATTCCTCTTATCAAAAAGATTGTCAGGGCCACCTCCATGGAACAGGCCAGTCTCGATTTTAAGAACGTGATGGTACTCGACACAGCAAAAGAGGTGAACACCTACGTGCTTGAACGCGTCCGAAGCCAGTTTCCCGAACTGGCGGAAAGAGGATATGTGTAATGAGGGTAGAGACATGAAGAATGATACGAGCCAGAAGGTTGTCTGCCGAAATAAGAAAGCGGCGCATGAATATTTTCTTGAAGAATTCCTCGAAGCCGGAATCGTACTGCTTGGGGCGGAGGTGAAGTCTCTCAGGGAAGGAAGAAGCAATCTGGTGGACAGCTATGCAAAGATAACAAAGGGGGAGGTTTTTCTGCACAATATGCATATTACTCCCTATTTCTTCGCGCACCATGTGGAGCTTGATCCCACCAGAAAGAGAAAACTTCTCTTAAACAAGAGAGAAATACGACGCCTGATCGGAAAGACGGAGGAAAAAGGGTATTCCCTGATACCGACGAAAGTCTATTTTAAGAATGGCCGTGCAAAAGTGGAGATTGCCCTGGCAAAAGGGAAAAAGAAATATGACAAGAGGCAGGTGCTAAAAGAAAAGGAACTGAAAAGAGATATGGACCAGGCGCGAAAACAAGGCAGATATTGACATCCGGTTTCGCGGTGATTATTATAGAAACAAAAGGGGGCGATACGGTTTCGACGGGGATAATTGAATTTCAGGTTGCATACCGAGGTTCCAGCTGCTCGTAAAACAGGTGGGCTCAAAGTAAACGCAGACGATTACGCGTATGCTCTAGCCGCATAAAATGGCTAGCGTCTTCTCGGTCTTTTCCTGCGTGGCCGAACGAGACGTCGATTAGCAGGATAGCGTTATTTTTTCTACCTGCAAGGGAATAATGCGAAACATAATTGCGGGTTAGCCCCGAGGCAGTTCTGCCCAATTACGACCCACGGGGTGAAATTAAGTATTGGGCTAAGTATGTAGACACCTGGATGGAAGGTTTCCGGACGCGGGTTCGACTCCCGCCGCCTCCACCATTTAGAGACGAAATTCAATGCAGTGCCCGGCCTTCGCCGGGCATTTTTTTTGCCTAAAATTTTAAGGAATCAAAGATTCTTTCGGATCTCTCCGGTCCTCTACTATCCCAGCCCCGCAAACAGCGCGCGGGATCTTCGATATTCCAGACGCCCACGGGCATCTCGCAAGCGCCATGGCCCATCCTTGCACTGTGGGTTTTCGACCGGCGAATCGCCTCCGACACACCCCATGCACACCCTTGCTGATACTGAACCTCGAGCGAGCCCTTATTTTTCCTGCAGTTTAGACTCGAGCGTTTCCTCAATCCGTCGCACCCGTTCCTCATTTGCCACTTTCCGTCCCAACAGATCCCGAACGTAGAAGACATCGGCGACCTGATCCCCTTTTGTGGCGATTTTCGCGATCCGGATATCCAGTTCGAAATCGAAAAGAGCCTTCGTGATCCTGTAGAGCAGGCCCACGCGATCGTCTGCGAAGACCTCGATCAGCGTGAAAAAATCGGAAGATCGGTTATCCACGACCACCTTTGGAGGAAGAGACGGCTTCGTGTTCAATGCGGTCAGGATGGAGGGGGTTGCCTTCTCCTTAATTCTGGCTTCGAGAGAGAGTTTTCCCTCTGCGATTTCCTTGAAATCGCGTTTTACCCTCTCCCAGATTTCCTTTGACCGATAACGATCGGGAGGGGCCGTGACCTTGAAGATATCCACGGCGGTCCCATCCTGCCAGGTATAAATGTTGGCTGATAAAATATTGATGTTGTGGAGCGCCAGCACGCCTGCAAACGCGGAAAAAAGTCCCGGCCTGTCCTGGGAAACGAAGGTGATTTCAAAACAGCTTTCCATCTCATTTTCCTGGATCTCCATAAAAAATGAGCGTTCTTTGTCTTGCAGTCTTGCTTTTCCGAGATGGTCGGCCATCTCGATATGCTTGGTGATCTCGGAGGGTTTGCAGTTCAGGAGGTATCTTGGCGACAGGATGGACAAAAACGCTTCCGGATCGACGTCTCCTTCAAGTTCGGGCATTTGCTTCCGCACCGCCGCAAGGGTCTTTTCCACCTTTCGGGAGGCATCTTCCGTAGCCAGTTCCCCGCTTTCAAGCATATTCAGTACCTTGAAGAAGAGCTCCTGAACAAGGTTCTCTATCCAGGTGTTCCAGGCCCTTGGCCCGGTAGCCCTGGAATCGGCCCAGGTTAACAGATAGAGCATTTTCAGCCGTTCCGGATCCCCAACGGTTCTGGCGCACTGAACCACCACTTTTTCATCTCCCAGGTCCCTCCGGGTGGCGGTTTTCTTGAGAAGAAGATGGTTTTCGATCAGAAACAAGATCTTTTCAGAGGCCTTTTCTTCGTAATGCATCCTTTTGAGAATACCTCTCGCTATGGTCACCCCCTTTCGCGCATGGTCATTTCCGACCTTGCCCAGATCGTGGAATAAACCGGCCAGGAAAAGGGGTTCCGGATCAAGAAGTTCTGAAAAGACGTCCAGAAGCAACATATCCTTTTCGTTGCCCGGAGACTTCAGATAACGGACCGTCTCCAGGGAATGCCTTCCCACGGGATAGATGTGGTAAGCATCGAATTGAACGCGGTCTCTGATATGCTGGAATTCGGGGATAAAAGCCTCCAGAAATCCCACTTCAAACATCTTATCCAGAGACTCGAAAGCGCATGTACTGTTTAGAATGGACCGGAAAAGACTCACATTTTCAGGGGACTCCCTGAAGGCATCGTCCACAAGAAAGAGAAATTCGCGGATCAACCTCCCCGCTTCCATGGACAAAGGGCGCCCGGAACGGGCCGATTCCTCGAATATGGCCATAAGAATGGACGGGTTTGAAAGGATGGCTGTCGCCGAATCAAACCCGATTTCGCCCATGTGAACATGAAGGCCGTTTACCCGGGTGGTCTCAAACTCTTTTCCGGATACGGTTTTGTCGGAGAAATAGGAAGTCATGAATGAACGGTTCAGTGATTTGATCGTGGCCATGGCGCTGTGCAGCTTGCCCATGAACTGTTCCACGGCCAAAAAAGAACCTTTGTCTTGAAACCCCAGTTTTTCCGCCATTTTCTTTTGAAATTCAAAGCCCAGCCGGTCGTTCTTCCTGCCGGCCAGATGGTGGAGGGTGTTTCGAACGAGCCAGATAAAATGAAGGCTCTCCCTCAGTTCCCGGTATTCGTTGTGGGAAAGCTTTCCCTGGTATTCCAGATCCCTGGGCGACCGCAGACCGAAAGAGGCGCCTGCCGACCAGAGGATCTGGTGGTAGTCCCGCAAGCCTCCGATCCCATCCTTGAGATTGGGTTCGAGGAGATAACTGGCGTCTCCAAAGGTCTCCTTGCGAACCTGGTGATTGTCTTCCAGCCACCGGATAAACGCCACCGCCCTTTTCGTGATCGCCTTCTTATAAAGGTTTTCCATGAGGGTCAGATAGGTGGACGAATCTCCACACAGAAACCGGGCATCCATCAAGGAGGTAAGCACTTCAAAATCATCCCGGCAAAGGGAGAGGCAATCCCGCAGACTGCGCACCCCGTACCCCAGATCAACGCCCAGATCCCAGAGTGGATAGAAGAAATCCGCAGACAAATCCTTGGCCAAGGCCGGAATCTTTGATTTGAAAAGGATAAGGACATCGATGTCCGAATGGAGATTCAACTCCTTTCTCCCGTAGCCTCCCACGGCAAGAACCGCAAAATTCATCTTCTTTTTGAACAGAAGATGCCCCACTTTCGTATCCTGATGGCATCTCCTGAAGTAGGCGTCAAAACTCTCACAATGGTCTTCCTGAAACGTTCGGGAGACTTTTCCTTCATCAAATCGGGAAAGCAGACGCCATTTGGATGCCTCCAGTTCTTCGGAAGCGGGTGTCCTTGTCAGGGTGCGGTCGCTGGAGTGCGCCGGTGTCGCCATTAGATGGCCTCCTTCCCCATTTCTCCGGTACGTATCCGGATCACTTCTTCCACGGGCAGGATAAATATTTTGCCGTCTCCGATCTGACCGGTCCTCCCTTTTTCCTGAATAATCTTTACCGCTTCAGGAATCATGTCGGAGTCCATAACCACTTCAATCTTGATCTTTGACACAAAATCCACCTGGTATTCGGCCCCCCGGTAGACCTCCTTGTGCCCCCGCTGACGTCCGAATCCCTTGACCTCGCTGACGGTCAATCCTTTCACCCCCAGGAGAGAGAGGCCGTCTTTCACATCATCCAGTTTGAATGGTTTAATGATCGCTTCTATTTTTTTCATCAGTCTCCTCCTCTTCACTTGTGGTCCCTTTTCACTCCTCATTTAATAGCTGTAACCGGTTTCATTGTGAACCGTAATGTCCATCCCCCGTATTTCTTCTTCGTCCGAAATCCTCAAGCCCATCACCGCATCAACAAACTTCAGGATAATGCAGGTCATGACAAAAGCAAAGACCATGGTTGCGGCGACGGAAACGAATTGAATCCATAACTGCGCGGCGTTGCCGAAAAACAACCCGTTGGCGCCGGCAGGATTGATCTCCGTGCAAGCGAACAAACCGGTGGCCAGAGCGCCCCAGGTTCCTCCCACACCATGGACTCCTACCACATCCAGTGCGTCATCATACCCCAAGCGGGCCTTCAGGAGAACCCCTCCATAACAGAGCGCTCCTCCCACAAAACCAATGATGACGGACGACATGGGCCCCACAAAACCGGACGCCGGCGTAATGGCCACAAGACCGGCTACGGCGCCGGAGGCCACACCCAGGGTGGTAGGTTTTCCCCTGTGAATCCATTCAAAGATAATCCACGAAACGGCGGCGGCGGCCGATGCCAGGTGAGTGACCACAAAGGCGTTGGCCGCAAGCCCGTTTGATGCAAGGGCGCTGCCTGCATTGAAACCGAACCATCCGAACCACAGGAGGCCGGCCCCGGTAAGCGTCATGGGGAGGTTATGGGGAATGAATGCCGTTGTCCCGTACCCTTTCCTCTTTCCTATGAGAATGGCGGCCGCCAGTGCCGAGATGCCCGAACTGATATGAACCACCGTCCCCCCGGCAAAATCCAGGGCGCCCATGCCTCCCATCCAGCCGCCGACCCCCCAGACCCAGTGGCACAGGGGATTGTAAACAAAAGTGGCCCAGAGAAGGGTAAACAGGATAAAAGCGCCGAATTTCATGCGCTCGGCAAAGGCTCCCACAATCAGCGCCGGCGTAATGATGGCAAACATGCATTGAAAGATCATGAACGCCAGGTGAGGGAT
>JBBSAR010000036.1:0-16923 GCA_038252125.1 Desulfatiglandales bacterium | reverse complement strand
TATATATCGACTTAAAAGAATACGAAAATGCGGAATCGGATTACCAGTATTTCATTCAAAAAGATCCTGATTCGGCCCTTCTTCGGTATCGATTAGCCGAAATATACCGGGCGCAGGGAAAAGTTGAAAAGGCTTTGAGCATTTTCAAGGAAGCCCTGAACAGCCATGCGGATCCGGCAAAACCCTTGAAACAGATCGCGGAGATCTATGCCGAAAAGGGGGAGTTCAAAGAAGCCATCCGCCTGTGTGATGAACAAGAAAAAAAGCACCCGGACAATCTTCAGATCCCACTCATCAAGGTCGCCGTTTTTATGCAAGAAAGAAATTACGGGATGGCGGAAAAGGTGTTAGCCGCCCTTATCAGTGAACATCCGAAATCCTTTGAACCGTTCATGGCTCTGGCAGACCTGCACATGAACCGCCAGGACGCTCGCCAGGATTATGGCGCCGCACTGAAGATGTATCAAAAAGCACTGGAAATAGATCCCGGAAATATCGAAGCACGAATGAAAATGGCCTTCATCTACAAAAGCCTTCAGGATGATGAAAAAGCAGCAGACTCCTATCGAGCCTTACTCAAGGTGAATGATTCCTATGCTCCGGCTCTGAATGACCTGGCCTATCTGTATACCGAGATGGGACAGGATTTAGATGAAGCCCTGGAGTTAGCCAAAAAGGCCCAACAACTTATTCCGGGAAGTCCTGAAATAGCTGATACCCTTGGCTGGATATACCTGAAGAAAGGTTCCTTGCTCATGGCTGACAAGTACCTGAAAGAAGCCATCAGGGAAAAGCCCGGGGAGCCTCTATTTCATTATCATTCAGGACTTGTTCTTTATCAGGAAAAAAATTTCAAGGGCGCCGCGGCGGCATTCAAGGAGTCCATGAGGCTGGGGCTTGATAAAGAAGAGCTGACCAGCGCGAAAAACCTCCTCGCAAAGATGAAAGCCCCAGATCCTATCCAGGAGGACATGATTCAGGATCTGGAAAATGCCATGGAAAATAAAGATTATAGCCTCGCACTCAAACTTGCCAAAAAAGCTCGGCAGCAAATGCCCGAAGACTCTGAGATAGCAGATAAACTGGGATACATCTATTTAAAAATGGACTCTTTGCTCCTGGCCAAGAGCAATCTTGATGATGCCGTAAAAATGATGCCGGGGAATCCTGTTTTCCGATATCACCTGGGACTGGTCCTTTACCAGGGAAACGATTTCGCAGGCGCGAGAAACGAATTGCAGAAAGCCATCAAAATGGGACTGGATGAGAAAAAGGCTTCTGAAGCAAGGGAGCTTCTCAGAAAAAGTCAGAAAAAAGAAAGCTGAGTATCGGGAAAAAGCGGCATGATGAAAACGAAGACCATATTGCTTTGGGCAGTAGCGATGATCCTTTTCTGGACCAGCGCACGCGCCTCGCCCATCGGCTATTCCTTCACGGAAGAGCAAATATCCCAACAAGACGATTCTTTATCCAAGTCTTCCTTCCGCTTTGATCCAAAAAACTGGCTGGATGTGGACATCTGGATAAGTCCGGACTCTGATGATGACTTTTCAGGAAGCATCTTCGATAGCGGAGGCGAAACCAAAGGGACAAGGATTTCGGTAACCGCCTATCTTTTCTCCTATGGCGCCTATCTTCATGAATGGGAATTGCCGTTTTTTGAAACGCAGTCCGAGCAGGGTATTATGGGGGAAAGGCCCTTCGAATATAAAGGCCCCCTTCCTGTTCCCGGGTATGCCTCTGGTCCAATAAGCGGCAAATTTGAATATCCCTACGCCCAGTTGCTTCCAAGAATGACGCAGGGGCCATCGCCGGATGCCTTCAGTCAGAAGTATGCACCCCCTGAGGAAAGACCGAAATTCCAGTATCCGGGCGCCCAATTAGCCCCAAAAGGCGCAGCGGGACCTGCCGCCCCTGCTCCTCCTTCAGGGCCGAGCTATTCCTTTCCTGGAGCGAGTCCCCAGGGAGGCGGTTATCCCGGAGGCGCAGCAGGCCCGGGGGAATCCTACCAGTATGGAACTCCAACCCGGGAATCCGGATATCCATCCGGCCAGAGCCCCACGGAACGACAGCTTTTTGAAGAACAATTGCGACAGGAAAAGAAGGGTGGGGGCGGTGGGTTTCGACAGGAAGTTGCGGTAAGCCGCGCCGTGGGAAAACCCTACGGCATGATTCTTTTTGGGGCGGGCCTGACGGCGATTGCGGCCCTTTTCAGGATGTTCCGGCTCAGCCTTTTCATCATGGTGGGATGGATCATTTTCTACGGCAGGGATATCTGGCGCATCATCGTTGACCTGGTTTGAGGTTTCAATCAATTATTCCTCCTGCTGCGGCTGAACTGCCAGGTGGATTTTTTCCACCAGGTCTTCCAGGTCGCACGGTTTGGTCAAATAATCAAAAGCCCCGTATTCCAGACCCTCTTTCGCGGCGATCTCCGAACCATGGCCGGTCAGCATGATCACGGCCATCTCGGGATAGGCCCTTTTAAAAATCTTGAGGACCTCAATCCCGTCCATATCTTGCATTTTCAAATCGAGGATTGCCACGTCAAAATCCTGTTTCCGGATCGCCTTGATGGCATCGGTTCCAGTAAAAACAGCCTTGACCTGCATCCCCCTTTTTCTCAATCGCTTGGAAATGACCTCCGCGAAACCCACTTCATCATCAACGAGAAGAAGCCTGATACGATCCGCCCCAACACCTTCCATATCCGGCATAATCATAATCCTGTCCCTGTCTATGCGCGGCGGGAGGTAATCTCCTTTACCCGCGCTTCGATGATCTTTTCTTCATGTCTTCTTTTCTTGGCCACGGCCTCTTTCAGCTTCTCCATAAGCACATCCATATCGCACGGCTTCATAAGATAATCAAAAGCGCCGAGCTTCATCCCTTCTATGCCGGTCTCAACGGTGGCATGGCCGGTGAGCATGATCACTTCCACCAGGGGAAATCTTTTGCGGATCTCGCCGAGCGTCTCGATTCCATCCATCCCGGGCATCTTGACATCCAGAATCGCCACTTCCACACTTCCGTTTTTTTCAAGCACATCCAGTGCCTCTGTTCCGCTGAAAGAAGTCACAATACTGATATCTCTCTTTCTTAACCGTCTGGACATGGCCTCCACGAAGGGAACCTCGTCATCCACCAGCAGTACATTCGCGATCGACATAAGTTTCTCTCCTTTGTTTAATATGCGGTAATTTCCATCATTTTTTAAAGATTTCCCAGTCTCGGTTCAAGGATATCTCAGACACTTTCCCTTTTTTCCTTCGGCAGAGGCAGCTTCACCGTAAAGGCAGCCCCTTCATCAACAACGCTTCGCACCTCAATATCTCCGCCCATCTTCTTGATAATCCCGTAACAGATTGACAGTCCCAGACCGGTGCCTTTGCCTACAGGTTTTGTAGTAAAAAACGGGTCGAAAACCTTTGCAAGATTCGCCGCGGGAATGCCCGGTCCATCATCGGCTACCTCAATAATGATATGATCTCCCACAATGATATTGTTTTCCTCCATTCGAGTGGCTATGCGCAGGTTTCCCCCGGTCTTTTCCATGGCGTCAAGGGCGTTATTCAACAGGTTGAGCAGAACCTGCTGCAATTCGCTTTGGGAAACCTTCAAAGTGGGAAGATTCTTCTGGAGGTCCGCCTGGATCGTCACGTTGCTGTATTTTGCCCTCTGCTCGGAGAGCATGACCAGTTCCTCTATCAGTTCATTTATGGAAACATCCTGAATCCGTGAATCGGTTTTTCTGGCAAAACTGAGCAGCTTATGGGTGATTTCCTTACAACGCCTCCCCTGGGTTCTGATCTGTTTCAAGGCGCGTTCAAACTCCTCCAAATTCTCCCCTTTCTTGAACTCCTCTTCCTCTAACAAATCCTCTATCCACCCGGCCTCCTCCACCATGATGGCAACCGGATTATTAATTTCGTGAGCGATTCCCGCCGCCATCTCGCCAAGAGAAGCAAGTTTTCCTGTTTCAACGATCTGGTCATTCATCAATTCTTTTTCCTTGTCCGCCCTTGCCACGCGAGACACCATTTTCTTGGACAGGAAAAATGCCGTGGTCACGATACCGATCGTACCCAAGAGGATGAGAACGAGAGTTATCTTGATGGTGGAGCCAAGATCCGAAAAGGCATCCGATGCCCTCTGTTGGTAGACAAGGAGCCAGTCGCCATGCTTCAAAACAGCAGCCACATAAATGATTTTGTTCCCAAAGGAATCCTTCTGCTCAAGTATCTGAACTCCATCTTTAAATTTTTGGCTGTCGCGCAGGAAGCCGATATAGGGCTCCTTTTCCGGGATAAGTTCAAGGAGCGGCTTGGTCTGAAACTCTGCTTTTTTGTTGAGGATGAAGGCAAACCCGGTCTGTCCGATTCGGATATTTTCCACCAGGTTGTTGAAGGCCACAAAATCGATGGTAGCACGCAGAATCCATTTCTCGCCCTTCCAATTCTCCCTGACGGCAATAATAAAGTGAGGCAAACCGCGCAGCCCCAGGAATACATCACTCTTGAAATAGTCGCTTTGCATGGCTTTCAAGAACCAGTTCGCATCGGAGTAAACCGCCTTCCCCAGCTTGAACGGCCCGGCATAGGCCACTTGAATGCCTTCGGAGTTCACCACGCCAAGATCAACAAAAACCCGTCCATAAACCTGCTGCAGGGCTTCCAGTCGATCGCGCAGAAAGGTCTCGTTTTTCAGTTCTTCAAAGGAGAAGGAAACTCCAAGAAAACGGATGTTGTCCAGTTTTTCCCGCAGGAAAGTATCTATATTCTGCTTATGTTTAAGCACCAGTTCCTTGAGATGGGCATGCACCTTTTCCTGGTAGGAAATTTCGAATTGATAAAGGATTATCCCGCTGACCAGAATCATGGGCATGACCGAAACAAGGATAACGGTCAACAACATATTCCGGGTCAGAAGATGATAGTAGCTATCTTTTTTCTGTTTATCTTGCTTCATTGTCAAAATGAAAAGCCCTGGAATCAACAACCATTCCGAAAGAAGACGTAAATAGAAATTATGTTATCATGCCATTCGTTGAAAAAAAGCACATCTCTGCATCCCGGTCAGGGTTGAATCACAATCGTCGGATACAGCCCCTGCAATTCACCTTCCGGGTAAGGCTGAATCATATTAAAGGAGATATTCTGGTTATTTTGGGCATGTCCCTTGTTGTTCCGGCCGTCAAAAAAAGCCCCGTTGGCCTCTAAAATGTGATGAATGCGTTCACGAAAAGCTGTCACAAAAGAGGCGCCGCTTCCCTCAAAAATCAGATCACCCTTTATGAGGCCATCATTTTGCCTGGATAAGTCTTTGAGGGCGATGCTGTTGGCGTCAAGCTCTTGCGGGTTCGTAATCAGTCCCCAGACCAGGTGATCGGGCGGTATGGTTAATGGTTTTTTAACATCGATGATGGTATGGGGCATGACAATGGTGTCCCGGCCTATGGTGAGCCGGGAATCCGGGCGACCCATGAGGAAGGAATTAAACCCCACGAAGACATTTTCACCCAAATCGGCCTCAATGATCTTTGCGCCATGAGCGGTAATATCAAATCCCTCAAGACGTGAGTTAATGATGTAGCACTGTTCCTGCGCATTGGCGCCTTTCCCGAGCCACGTGTTTTCAAGGTAGGCACGCTGGGCGACCAGAACATTTTCGCTGATGCGGGTCTTGGGTTTGACCACTGCATAACGGTCCAAAGAGGCGCTGTCGGGAACGGGGATAGATTGTTCAATGTTGACCACATCAAAAATGCGCTGGAAGCGTTTTTTGCGGTTTTCCACAAAATCCATAATGAATCCCTGAGGCAGTCCCCCTGCATTAAAGTGGATATAATACTTTAATCTGTCGAGGGGATAGCGATACAAAAAATTAAACCCCCCGGGGTTGCGGACCCACACGGTGCCGGGACCGACATGAAGATGATTGACTTCACCTGCCTGAACGTATGAAAACGCTCCGATGACGCAATCGTTCATCGTTGTCAGGTCCACGGTCGCGAACGGCCCCAGAAAACAGCCATCGAGAGGGGATCCGTGAATATTTGCATAATGCGTCGAAACCGTATCTCTTATAAAGAATCTTTCCACGGTCTCCGGATCGTGCGAATAATTGTGAATCAGAGTCTTGATCAAAAAGCTGTCTTCGATGTCGATGCCTTCATCTCTGGTTATCGGGATTTCAAATTTTTGATAATGAAACACGTCGCCCTTATGTTTCAGTTCGTCGCCCCGAACATCACTTTTGTAGAGTATTGAGTTTCTGGTGCGGATTTTCCCCAAAAAGTAACTGCCGGCCAGACTGGAATGCCTGAAAAGAAGATCAAGGGGGTGGTTGTGGGTAATGCCGTAAAAGGCATAGAATTTGGTCATCTGACTCAGCGGGACCAGATTTTTGATAAACGGACTTACATCGTAATCAAGTTCACGCAAATTGATATTAATTCTCTGAATGATGCGTTCCAGCAGCTTTTCCAATTCTTTCATGGTATTTTTCCCTATCAGGAGCTATTCCATTTTACATTCTTTCATGGTGTGGAATACTGCTGCGAATGCGTCGGTCTTCCTCAATATTCCGACTATTTTCTCTTTCCTGGTTACCAGCAGGGAACTGTGGCTCCCCGTAACCAACTGCATGATCGCCATATCAAGATACGCTTCTTCGTCAATAAATTCCCCCTCGGAAGGGGTTTGCATGAAATCCTCCACTCTTAATTTCGAGGCCTTGCTACAAAGGTCCTTCAGAGGCTCCGCCTTCAATTGCCGAAATTTACGCAGCTTGTGGATAAAATTGGTACTGAAGCCGAATTGACTGAGTTCGTTGATTTCGCCCGGGTTCTCATCTTTGGGGTCAAGGGCGCGCAGCACATCAAGTTGGCCCAACTTGCCGACAACCCAATTATTCCTATCCAAAATTAATACGGCACGGTGTCTGTATTTGGTGTGGTCAAACTCCTCCTGGGCTTTTTCCAGGGCCAGAACTGCATCAAACAGGTTCGAACCCTCCGGAACCGTTGCATATTCCGACAGCGGCACCATCAGTTCCTTAACGCGATATTCGCTCACGGAAGACCTCCCGTTTAATCTTATTTAGAATCAGCGCCTCTATCCCGGTTATGGGGTTGTCACGGGCATTCCCATAATCGGCCACAGGATATAGACGGCAAATGCCACCACCCCCATCAACATGATACTGGCAGGAATTCCATAAAGAAAAAATTCCCCGGTGGAAAACTGTTTGGAATCGTAGGCAATGGCATTGGGAGCAGCCCCCACCAGCAACAGGAAAGGCATGCCGGCGGTAACGAGGGATGCGAAGAGTATCACCTCGGGCGCCACATGCAGATAAGGCGCAATGACCAGGGCCACGGGAAGAGAAATGGCGATGGCGGCCACATTCATAATGAAGTTTGTCATTACCATCACGAAAAAAGCGATGCTCATGACAAAGACAAACCAGGTGGCCTCTTTGAACATGGTAAGCCAGTTTACGGCGAGCCATTTGGCAGCCCCCGTGTCCCACAGACAAAAACCGATGCTCATGGCTCCGCCGAACAGAAGGATGATATTCCATGGAATCGCTTCAAGATCTTCCACCTTCAGGATTCCGGTAATGAAAAAAAGAATGGTGGATACCAGGATAATGGCGGTCTTGTTGATCGGCTGAAGGGCCGGAATAAAGGACTGAAGAGACATGACCAGGATAGCGCCGAAAACAATGATCGAAGCCAGGATCTCCTTTCTGGTAATGCCGCCCAATTCATCATTGAGTTGTCTGGCCTTTTCCCGCAGCCCCGGTATCACTTTTTTCTCCGGTTTCAAGAATACCATAAAGAAACCCCAAAGGAGAAGAATCATTAGCCATCCGACGGGGAACATATAGTAGCTCAATTCAAAAAAGCTGATGTTTTTGCCCACCACATCGTTATAAAAACCGATGGCCACGGCGCCCCGGGCTGCACCCAGGAGGGTGATAATACTTCCGGCGCCGGCCACATAGGCCATTCCGATAAACAAGCCCTTTCCGAATTTCGTCTGCTTTTCTCCCTCACCGTAAAGTGCATAGATGGAAAGAAGCAATGGGTAAATGGTTGCGGCAACCGCGGTATGGGCCATGATAAGGGTCAGTGCCCCTGTTACCACGAAACAGCCCAGGTAAATCATGCTGGTTTTTTCCCCCACAATGATCAGCATTTTATAGGCAAGCCGTTTCGTCAAACCGACCTTGGTAAAAACCAGACCGATGACGATGGAGGCAAAAATAAACAGAACGGAGGGCACCATGAAATCCGTAAAGGCCACCTTTGCGGGCCGGATTAAAAACATGGCTTGAAGGACTCCGATAGCCAGACTGGTCACCCCGATGGGGACCACTTCAAATACCCACCAGGTGCCTGCCAGCAGAAATACGGCCAACGCCCCTTTTGCCTCTTTGCTTAGCTCGAAATGTTTTCCCATGGGATCAACGGCATCCGGCCATTGAGAGGAACTATAAACCACGGCAAAAAGAAAAATTCCCACAAAAAGAAATATGATTTTCGTCCAGTTGATCTTGGTTTTTTCATTCGCTGCAACAAGGCCATTAGACATAAAAGGAACCCTCCATCCGTTTAGTATTCACCATCCTGTAAGATATAATGCAAAGATCTATCCGAGCATCAAAGGTTGCATTTCTTCATGGCCTGAAACACAGACTGAAACACATCCGTCAACCGCAAGACACCCACGATTTCATCTCCCCTGGTGATAAGCAGCGACTGATGGTGCCCCATAACCAGTTGATGGCAGGCCTTTTCCAAAGAGGCATCTTCATTCAAGTACTCTCCTTCCCCTGGCGTATACATGAAATTCTTTACTTTGGCGTTGCCTGCCTTCTTGCAGATATCCTCGAGCGGTTTATCCCACAGATAGTTTTGCTCCATAATGGATGTAATGAACTTTCGGCTTAAGCCAAACCTGGAAAGCGAGCTGAGATCCCCCATCTCTCCATATTTCGGCTCAAGCGCCCTTATCACGTCCAGCTGGCTGATTTTACCGACAATACGTTTCTTCTTGTCATATACCAGAATGGCGCGGTGCTTGTATGGCAAATTTTCAAGTTTTTCCTGTGCTTCCTCCAGGGCCAAAACGGCCTCGTAGAGAGTTGCATCTTCGGGGACCGTAGCATATTCGTCCAAAGGCACCATCAGGTCTTTGACTTTCATGTTTTTCATACTTGTTCTCCTTAAATAGAGATGCTTTTTTTTGTGATTGTAAAAGTCAGGGCGGGGTTCTCGTAGTTTCTCGTTGCAATAAAACTTAGTGTCCTTCCACAATGCCTCCGATGGCACAGCCGGTTTCCAACGCTAAAATGCGATTTTTTTCACAAGGTCAAGGAAAAGAAAGAGGAAGGCATTTCAGATCATTGTTTGCACACAACTGAAAAAGTCACTGAAATCCTCTCCTACGAAATTCGAGAATTTACTATAAACCAGGTAAAAAGCAAGCCTTTTTTGCATTATTTCTCCGAAAATTTCATATTTGACCAACCTGTTAAATCGCCTTCGCGTTCCACCGATACTGAACTTTCTCCAGCAAGGTTCGTGTTGACACAACAAAGCATTTCCCCTATTGTCCCTGTTTTGTCGATTCTCCCCATCCGGTCACAAGGGGTACGCTGGTGTTAATGGCACTACACATGGCTGTAACGTTTCGCTGATTGTGCACATTTCATACCGTTGAAAGAATTCGTTTATAAATGCAAACAAAACCCGCCCCGTGAATGCTTTCGCCTGTCCATTTTTCAACGGGATTAGATTGTAAAAGAGACTTGTGCATTTACACACCGGAAAATGGAAAGGAAAGAAACCTGACACCTCTTTTACTTCCCGGCTGCAGCAAAGCAAGAGCGGAAAAACTCGAGATCTAAAACCAATATTCGGTAAAATTTTACATGAGGCAAAAAAATGAACGAAAAATTCGTTTCCAGAATTTCGGATGAACTGGGTTACCGACCCGAGCAGATAATGGCCGCGGCACAATTGCTTGATGAAGGAGGAACCGTCCCTTTTATCGCCCGGTACAGAAAAGAAGCCACCGGTTCCCTGGATGAGGTCGTTCTATCCAACATTCGCGACAGGATGGCTCAACTGGAGGAACTGAGCAAACGAAGGGAAAGCATTCTGAAGTCCCTCCAGGAGAGGGAATTGCTTTCCGAGGATCTAAAAGGAAAGATAGATGCCGCGGAAACCATGACGGCTCTCGAAGACATTTATCTCCCTTTCAGGCCCAAGCGCAGAACCAGAGCAACCATAGCGAAAGAAAAGGGTCTCGAGGAGCTGGCGGTTATTCTCTTTGCACAAAAGGAAGAAACCGATCCGCTCAAGGAAGCACTGGCCTTTGTTGATCCGGAAAAGGGCGTAAAAACGGCCGAAGAAGCCCTGGAAGGAAGCCGGGACATCATAGCGGAATGGATAAATGAAAACCAGGAAGTCCGAGAAAAAATGCGCGCCCTCTATTTCCAAAAAGGAAATTTCATAGCCCGGGTCGTTCCGGGAATGGAGGCGGAAGGCGCCAAATACCGGGACTATTTTCAGTTGGAAGAAGCGATATCCGGCGCCCCTTCCCACCGGGTCCTGGCCATGCGGCGGGGGGAAAAGGAGGGATTCATAAACCTGGAAATTGCTCCGCCGAAGGACGATGCGCTGGCCCTGCTGGATCGATTATGCCTGAAAGGTGAAAACAGGGCCTCGCAGGAGGTAAAAACCGCGGCGCACGACTCCTACAAGAGGCTTTTGTCCATTTCCATGGAAACGGAAATCCGATTGGAAACCAAAAGACAGGCAGATGCCGCGGCCATACAGGTCTTTGCGGATAATCTGAAGCAGCTCCTTCTTGCCGCGCCCCTTGGTCAGAAGACCGTAATGGCCATCGATCCCGGCATTCGAACGGGGTGTAAAATCGCTTGTTTGAATCCCCAGGGAAAACTGCTCCACACGGAAACCATCTATCCCTTCACATCCGATCAGGCAAGGGCCACGGCCTCGGGTAAGGTCACGGAGATGGCCGGAAAATACGGCATTCAGGCCATTGCCATAGGAAACGGCACCGCCGGAAGGGAAACGGAAACGTTCCTGCTGGAACTCCATTTACCCGCGGATATTCTCATTGTCATGGTCAATGAAAGCGGTGCGTCCATCTACAGCGCTTCGGCCGTTGCAAGGGAAGAGTTCCCGGATCTGGATCTCACGTTTCGAGGAGCCGTTTCCATCGGACGGCGCCTGACGGATCCACTGGCGGAGCTGGTAAAGATAGAGCCGAAATCGATCGGTGTCGGGCAGTATCAACATGACGTGAACCAGCTTGCACTCAAAAGAAGTCTGGATGATGTGGTCATCCGTTGCGTGAACGCAGTAGGGGTGGACGTAAATACAGCAAGCAGGCAACTCCTCACCTACGTGTCGGGGTTAGGACCCCAGTTGGCAGGCAACATCGTCGTTTATCGTGATGAATACGGTGCGCTTGAAAGCAGAGACGATCTCAAAAAAATTCCCCGACTTGGGCCCAAGGCCTTTGAACAGGCCGCGGGATTTCTCAGGATAAGAGATGGGAAAAATCCATTGGATGCCAGCGCCGTCCATCCTGAATCTTACGGCATTGTGGAAGCCATGTCGGCTGATCTCCAATGCACGGTGACGGAACTTTTAGAAAGAGAAGACCTGAGAAAAAAGATTGATCTCAATAAATACGTGACAGATAAGGTGGGGATCCCTACCTTAGCAGATATCCTTTTGGAGTTGGCCAAACCCGGCAGGGACCCGCGAAAGGAGTTTGAAAGTTTTAAGTTTGAAGAAGGGGTTGAGAAAATAGAGGATCTTTTGCCCGGGATGAAGCTCCCGGGAATCGTAACCAATGTCACGGCATTTGGAGCATTTGTGGATATCGGCGTTCATCAGGACGGTCTGGTTCATATCAGTCAACTCGCCGATGGGTTTGTAAAGGATCCCGGCAAAGTCGTCAAAGTAAGCCAGCCGGTGACCGTTACGGTCCTCGAAGTAGACCTTGCAAGGAAGAGGATTTCTCTTTCCATGAAAACACAACCCAAAGGGGAGAACAAGGAGCACTCCCAAACGGCGAAAAGACCCAAGAACCCACAAAAAGAAAAAGCTTCGGGAAAGAGCAAGCCCGACCCTTTTAACAACCCTTTCAGCAGGGCGCTCAGGAAGTAAAACTTAGAGCCCCAATCTCAACTATTAGAGCTAACGGCTAACCGCTAACTGCATCTTTTCGGGTAAAAGGAAAATGATGGAGCATAAGGACTTTTATAACGTCCTCGGGATAACGAGGGAGGCGAATCAGGGGGAAATCAGATCCGCCTACAGAAAACTGGCCTTTGAACATCATCCTGACAGGAACAGGGACAACCCCGGCGCCGCTGAAAGGATGAAAGAGGTCAATGAATCTTATGCCGCACTTTCCGATCCGGAAAAGCGTCGACAGTACGATGCGTTACGTTACACGTACGGCGCCTCGGCCAATAGCCGTTTCAGGCAGACGTACTCTGAACAGGATATATTCAGGGGGTCCGATATTCAGCAGATCTTTGAAGAACTGAGCAGGGCCTTTGGATTGAGGGGCTTTGACGATATTTTCAGGGAATCGTACGGAACCCGTTATCAGACATTTGAATTCAGACGCCCCGGTGTCTTTGGCTCGGTCTTTGTGTCGGGCGCTGGGAGAGATGGCGGCAACGCACAGGCATTTCCCGGAGGCAGGCGCCTGATTAGGCTGATCCGTTACGGCCTCAAAAAGAAATGGGGAATAGAGCTGCCTGAACAGGGCGCGGATTTAAACGATATCATTACCATATCCCCGGCACTGGCCCGCAAAGGGGGTAAAATCAATTATTCCTGCCGAAAATACAGACGAGACCTCCTGGTAACCATCCCCCCCGATATCAGGACGGGGCAGAAAATAAGACTGAAAGGAATGGGAGAAGAAGGAAAGGGAGGCGCAAAATCCGGCGATCTTTTTGTACTGGTCCGAATCAGAAATCCGTGGCTGCAGAAAATTATGGATCTCTTCAAACGGACCGGAGAAGCGAGGTTTCACGCCAGATAAGGCGCCCACTGGTTTGCCGTTTGGAGGATGTACCCCGGCGGTAAATTCTCCACGATCCGGTTGTGTCCCGGAAGAAGAATATCTACCTGCAAATCCGCCAAGGTCAGCAAGGATTCCTTGAGCTCCGAACCGCTTGCCCCATGAAGATCAAACCGACCGATGGCATAATCGGAATAGACGGTATCGCCCGGGATCAGGATTCTTCCGGATCGGTTGTAAAGGGCGATGCTTCCCCGGGAATGGCCCGGGATATGAAGGACCTCCCACTTCATCCCCCCGATCTCAAGAAGGTCGCCGCCCTCTAATTTCCTGTGAACCTTGAACCTGAAGGCGCCCGGTTTCAGTCCGTATTGGGCCTGGCACATGTTCTCGAACATGCTCATCCCGTAGACCGTCTTTTCATCGCCCTCTTCCAATGCCGTCCCCTCGCTCTCATGCACCCAGATTTCGGCGTGGGGGATGGATTTCAGAATCTCGGACAGGCAGCCGATGTGATCGAAATGGGTATGGGTCAAAATAATTCTTTTTACATCGGAGAGCCGGTATCCCGCGTCTTTCAAAGTTTGAATTTTGTATTTTCCTTTTCCCACCAGACCGGCGTCGATGAGGCTCAAGTCCCCTGAATTCGGCTGACCGATGACAAATACATGGCTGTCAGGAATCATTTCATCCTGGCCTTTGATAAAATAGATCTCTTCCGTTACTTTTTTCATCCCTTCCTTCCCTGTTCCGTGTCTGTTTACTTTATAAGGAGCATCACAGCCGAAACGAAGAGCGTAACAGCCAGTCCTTCGAACCTTGACAGCATCCGTTCAACAGCAAAACGATTCCAGATCTTTTTCATTTTGTTCCCCTTTCAAAAACCATCCTGCCCGCAAATGGAAACCGTCATGTTGTCTTGTCAATTTTTCTTTCTCTCATACTATTTTTTTGATATGGTGATACTGTATCAACAAAAACAGTGTTCCACAATGGAAATTTTGAGGCATATAAAGGTGGTTTTGGCACAAGCAATCGTGTATCGATGATTATCCGTAATTCTTCCCCGACAGAAAAGGAGCAGGTCGTTATGCCGAATCTCACAAGAATATCTCTAACGGTGTTCCTTCTTTTTCTAACAGCCCTCGTTTCTGACGCAGTGCCTTGCAAGGCGGAACAGGCCCCCGAAAAGACTTTTACCAATTCCCTCGGAATGGAGTTCGTACTCATCCCAAAAGGGGCTTTCCTCATGGGCACGCCAGTGGATGAACCCGGACGCGAAAGAGATGAGCTGCAACATAGAGTAGTTCTGGAAAAGCCGTTTTATATGCAGACAACAGACGTCACTGTAAAACAGTGGAGATCGGTCATGGGAAAGAGTTTCTTCGGCGGGAAAAAGGGAGAGGACGACATGCCGGTCGTGAGGGTTTCCTGGCAGGACTGCATCTCTTTCATCAAGAAACTTAATGCGCTCAATGAGGGCGCCTATCGTCTTCCTACCGAAGCGGAATGGGAATATGCCTGCAGGGCCGGGACTGAAACCGCTTATAGTTGGGGCAACAGCATAGATTGCAGCAAGGCTGACTACAGCACGAATACGCTGAAATCCGATGAATGCGTTTCTTATGCCAAAGGCAGGGGGATTGAACCGGACCAGCCCGCACCGGTTAAATCCTACGGGCCAAATGCCTTTGGATTGTACGACATGAGCGGGAATGTATGGGAATGGTGTCAGGACTCGTACGCTCCATACGATGTAAATCAAACCACCAATCCCACAGGCCCGGAATCCGGATCGGACAAGGTTCGTCGAGGCGGCAGCTGGTATGGAACGGGGGAGAGATGCCGCTGTGGGAACAGGAATTTCAGCCATTTCGCCAACAGATATCAAACCACGGGTTTTCGACTTGTCAAAGAGGCTGAATAAAGGAGAGCTTTTATGGTTTTGGAATATTCGATCAGTCCGGACGGGGAAAAATTTGCTCTGCCGGTGGAACAGGATTACAATGACGAATTTGAAAGGTTAAAGCAACTTGCCGAATCCAAGCGAGCGGAAGGTTTTGAAATCGTTGTCGTGATGGGGCTGGGGTTTGTGGGCGCCGTCATGGCTGGCGTAGTGGCCGATTCCGTAAATAAAGCCACGGGCAAGCCGGATAAATTCGTCATCGGGATGCAGAGACCGAGTCCCCACAGTTTCTGGAAGATCCCGTTTTTCAATCGCGGCATATCTCCCATACAGGCAGAAGACCCGGATGTGGCGCCTATGATCGCACGGTGCGTGAACGACAAAAAAACGATGACCGCCACCTTCACTTTCGATGCCCTCACGCTCGCGGACACCCTCGTGGTGGATGTGCAGTGCGATTTTCTGAAACAGGAACTGGGAAATTTGAAAAGCGGTTTTGCGGACATCAGCGCTCTTGAAAGCAGCTATCGCATCATCGGGGAAAAGATCTCTCCCGATTGTCTTGTCCTCACGGAAACCACCGTTCCTCCCGGCACCACCGAATATGTGGCCTATCCGATTATTAAAAAAGCCTTCAAAAAAAGAAAGATAAAAAAAGAACCACTCCTGGCGCACAGTTTTGAAAGGGTCATGCCCGGGAAAGAGTATGTACGTTCCGTAAGGGATTTCTGGAGGGTGTGCAGCGGCATCAACCGGAAAAGCAGGGAAAGGGTTACGAAATTCCTGTCCGAAGTGCTGAATGTGGAAAAATACCCCTTGACCGTACTGGAAAGGCCCATTGAAAGCGAAACATGCAAGATCGTTGAAAACAGCTACAGGGCCACTATCCTGGCATTCATGGATGAATGGAGCCTTTTTGCGGAAACCAACGGCGTAGACATAGTAAAAGTCCTCAAAGCCATCAAAGTCAGGCCTACCCACAACAATATCCTGTTTCCAGGGCCGGGTATCGGAGGGTATTGCCTTCCCAAGGATGGAGGGCTGGGGCTCTGGGCGTACAAACACCTCATGGGCTTTGAAAACGACATCTTTAAGATTACTCCCCAGGCCATCAATATTAATGACACCCGTGCGCTTCATGCCGCCCAACTGGTTCGGGATGCTCTGAGAAACATGGGAAGAATCGTGGCTGCATCCCAGATAACACTCCTCGGAGCATCCTACAGAGAAGACGTAGGAGATACAAGGTACAGCGGGTCGGAGATTATCGTCAGAAAACTCACGGAAATGGGAGCTGATGTAAAAGCCCATGACCCGTACGTACAACACTGGTGGGAACTGGAAAAGCAGGATGCTTACCCGGCAGTGGGAGCAAGCTGGTCCCGTTTTTTCCGAAACCAGGAGCATCTGGCCGATTTTTCCATGACACGGGATTTAGGGGATGCCCTTCAGGGTTCCGATGCCGTTCTTTTTGCCGTCCGGCACGAACCTTATCTGTCTCTGAAACCAGAACAGGTGGTGGAAATGGCCGGCGGCCCCTTGGCGGTGGTGGACTGTTTCGGCATCCTCAACGACCGGGATATTGAAACCTATTTCGAACTGGGCTGCGAAGTCAAGGGCATGGGTCGCGGCCACATCAACAGGATAAAGGACAGGGTAAGAAAACGTAAGCTGGACAAAGTTTGATTGCATCTCCTTCAAAAACACTGGCACGAATGGAGTCGTGAGGTCTTTTTCCTTGCCGCATCTTGGATAAAACTCCACGACTTCTGATGGAGGTCCTTCATCGCAGGGCACAGTGCACCGGATTTTTGTCAAACATCGATATTGGGTCGTGCCCTGCAGGGAAGCACCTACTTTGATGAAAACGGCGACTGCCTGAACGATGCCTTTGTGAAAGAGATCAGGGAGGGTAACTGGGTCAGTTCT
>JBBSAR010000035.1:0-17046 GCA_038252125.1 Desulfatiglandales bacterium | reverse complement strand
CCTTTTTCATCCCGAGAAAAATTGCTGGTGTGTTTACATTCGGGATATCCGGTACACGCCAGAAAGATGCCGTTTCGACCGGATTTGATGGCCATGGGCCGGTGGCACTCGGGACAGGAGACTTCCGTGGGGACTTCGCCCTTCATGCCTTCGTTTGCCTTGGTCAGATCTATTTCAAAGGATTTATAGAAACGACCCAGGACATCCGTCCATTTCGCCTGCCCCTGTTCAATCTTGTCCAGATTGTTTTCCATCTGGGCTGTAAAAGCGGTATTTACAATGTCGGGAAAATTGGCGACCAGGAGATCCGTCACAAGAAAGCCCAGCTCCGTGGGGAAAAATTTCCTTTTCTCGACGGATACATATTCCCTTCCGCTGATATTGGCGATGATGGCCGCATAGGTCGAAGGTCTGCCTATGCCGTTTTCTTCCAGCGCTTTGATCAGAGAGGCCTCCGTATATCGTGGAGGAGGCTGCGTAAAATGTTGTGCCGGGTCCAGTTTCATGAGGGAAAGAACCTGTCCCTCCTCCAATGGAGGAAGCGCCGTATCCTTTTCTTTTCCGCCATCCTGTTCCTTCGGGGATGGGTCCGTTTCCTCCTGGTACAAAATGGTGAAACCCTTGAAGACCATCACCGAACCGGTTGCTCTGAATCCTGCGTTTCCTGCCTCGATTTCCACCTGGGTTTTGTCTAACTGGGCCTGGCTCATCTGGCAGGCCACAAAACGTGTCCAAATCAGTTCATACAAGGCAAGCTGTTCCCTGCTGAGATAGGCGCTAATGGCTTTCGGTTCCAGTTCCACGGAAGTTGGACGGATGGCTTCATGGGCCTCCTGTGCTCCTTTACGGCTCTTGAACTGATTGGGTGTGCCCGGGAGGTAATCTTTACCGAAAGTTTTTCCGATATATTCCCTCGCTTCCTGGATGGCATCGTCTGACAACCTGAAAGAGTCTGTTCTCATGTAGGTGATGAGGCCGACCTGTCCCCTGTCTCCCAGGCCCACCCCTTCGTAGAGGGTCTGGGCGATGGACATGGTTTTTTTTGCCGAATATCGGAGCCTTCGAAAAGCCTCCTGTTGAAGAAGGCTGGTAATAAAAGGCGGAGAAGGGTTTTTTCTGGTTCGTTTCTTGAGGACTTTTAGAACCTTGAAAGGAAGGCCTTCAATTTCGGAAATGATGCCAAGGGTCTGCTCTTGGGTATTCAGCTCCGTTTTTTCCCCGTTGCAGCCAAAGAATCTGGCCCCGAAAGGTGGTGGTTCATCGGCTTTCAGGTTGGCTGTCAGGGACCAGTACTCACGAGACTCGAATGCCTGAATTTCCCGTTCCCGATCACATATCATTTTCACCGCTACGGATTGCACCCGTCCGGCACTCAACCCCCGCTTCACCTTTTTCCAAAGAAGCGGTGAGATCTGATAGCCTACCAGGCGGTCCAGGATGCGTCTTGTCTGCTGTGACTCGAATTTGTCTTTGTTCAGGGTTTTTGGCGATGCAACCGCCTCTCGAATGGCTTTTGCCGTAAGTTCATTGAATAAAACGCGATAAATTTTCTTCGTGTTTTTTCCCTTGGTAAGTTCCTGGGCGATATGCCAGGCAATGGCTTCCCCTTCCCGGTCAGGGTCGGGCGCCAGGTATATGACGTCGGCATCTGTTCCGGCCGATGTCAGTTCCTTGAGAATCTTTCCCTTTCCCTTGATGGTCACATACTGAGGCTCAAAATTCTTATCAAGATCAACGCCCAGTTTGTTGACCGGAAGATCTTTTACGTGGCCTACGGAGGCCATGATCTTGAAATCAGGTCCAAGATATTTCTTGATGGTTCTTGCCTTTGCCGGGGATTCGATAATCAGTAAATTGTTTGTCATGTGCGGATATACAAGCCTCGTCGCGTTGTGCTGTTGTTGAATGGTTTCGTGTTTTTACAGTACGAACATCTTGCCGGGAAGCTGTTTGATCAGTCCCTTCAGCTCCATTTCCATCAGGATGCTCGCCGCTTCTCCTGCTTCAAGCTTCCCTTTTCTCATAATCTCGTCCATGTGGATAGGATAATCACTTAGACACTCATAAATTCTTTTTTCGCGGGCATCCAGTTGCGGCGGAAAACCGCCGTTTGGTTTCTTTACATCGCCGCCTCTTGCATGTTTTCCCGAAAATCCGAGTTCCTCCAGGACATCATCGGCCTTTTCAGCCAGGCAAGCGCCCTGCTTTATGAGGTGATGGGTCCCCGTACTTTTAAAGGAGTGAATGCTCCCGGGTACGGCAAAAACTTCGCGGTTTTGTTCCAAGGCCAGGGAGGCGGTGATGAGGGAACCGCTTTTCTTCGTGGCCTCAACCACCACGATTCCTTCGCACAGTCCGCTGATAATGCGATTGCGGATGGGAAAGTTCCATGGCTCGGGAGAACTGCCCATGGGGAACTCGGAAAGAATCATTCCATTTTCGGCAATTTGTTTGAAAAGATTTTTGTTTTCCGAAGGATAGACTACATCGATTCCAGTGCCGATGACGGCTACCGTAAAGCCTCCTCCCCTCAAGCATCCCCTGTGCGCCGCCGAATCAATCCCTCTGGCCATACCGGAGATGACGGTTACCCCTCTGCAGGCAAAATCAAATCCGAAAGCTTCGGCGGCATCAAAGCCGTAATGGGTGGGATTTCTCGATCCCACAATAGCGATGGAACGTCTCTCCTTTGGAAATTCGTTCCCTTTAGCATAAAGAACAATGGGGGGATTGTGAATCTGCCTGAGGAGCTCCGGGTAGGATGGATCCGCAAAACTGATGATCCTGGCCCCCTGCTTTTCCACTTTTCTGAGCTCTTCTTCCGCGGATTGAATAGAGGCCCGACCTGCAATATTTTGAGCCACCTCGGGTTTCATCCCCACGATTTTCAGCAAATCCGGAATCGTCGCATCAAATACCCTGTCAGGGTCGCCGAATCTTTCCACAAGCCTGCAGATTACCGTGTTGCCAAGCCTTGGGATCATGTGGAGGGACAACCACGGTAGAATTTTGTTTTGCCACTCGGTCATACGTCAGAGGTTTGGAGGTCAATGGTTAAACGTTCTACCCACAACGGGAAGTATGGATTACGGGGCATACAGGAATTGAGGATGGCGAGAATATAAAACAGCCTGGAAGGGATTAGTCAAGCAATTTTTCCTGAGAATCCATGTGATGCCTCCACTCTATTCAACAGAACACCCCGGCATATGCATGAGAACCCGCAGCCCCTCGGGCAGATCGGGTTTGGGTTCCGCATCCCTGTCCAGTCGGGCCAGAACTTCCAGCAGGTTCGGATACCCGGTTCCCTTCTCAATCACCATTTTCTGAAGGTCGGTTTTATACGTTGCGAGGATTTCGAAAATAGCGCTTTTCAGATCGACCGCTTTCAGAAGGGCGCCGGGCGCAAAATCTTTGGTTGCATAGACAACTACACCCGTGGAGGTATTCGATCTCGATTCAAGGATGAGAACATAGCCGCGAATCAGATAGGGGAGGCCTGGAATCTTCTGCCGTTGGCTATCCCCTTTATCTACCACCTGAAAAAAATTTCCTCTACGGACACCCTGTTTGTAACCTCTGTCCAAGTATGCCACGGAGAACTTTCCGAGAATATTTTGTAAGTCTTTCGCCTCGACGATGGGGAAAATCAGGCTGTCGTTTCTCTTGAGTAAATCCCAGTCAAGTTCCTGCACTTGAACGCAGGGAGATACGGGGGTGAAGGGAATGAGTCGATCGCCCACCCTGATATCGGTGTAACTCTCTATGATTTCAACCTGGTATACATTGTCTCTCACCTTGCTTTTTACCACAACCCGGCCAAGGAAGGAAACGGCATATCCGGCTGCGTTGCCGGTAATGGGGTGAAGAATGGGCTGGGAACCGTGGTAAATAACAAAGACATCCCCCGGTTTGATGGGATACCCTTTTTCAAAGGCGGCACAACCCATGTCTCCTTCGGCTAAAAAGATCCTTTCCGTTTCATCTGAAATAAGCGATCCCCGGGGAGCCACTTTTTCCGGTGAAAGAAAGCCCAGTGCGTCCACATTGGTGTAGTCTGATACGTCGATGCGAGTATTTTTGAGAGACGAGGGGTTGTTCAGCAGAGACAGAAGTTCTACGCCCTCTTCCGCTGCCTTGGCGGGTGTATCGTTCTTGGAATCCGTGGTGAAAAGCATGACAACAAAACCGGGTTCAAGTCGATCGGGATTCACAATGGATGGGTTGATCCGCCAGAGTTCCCGCCACAGGTCGGGGTTGCCGTAATAGGCACGGCAAATTGTCTTGAGAGAATCTCCCTTCACCGCCACGTAGGTGGGTGGGTCGGCCAGAACAACATTGCTAAGGGTAAAAAAAAGCACGAGACTGATGATCGCAATCCATGCAGCCATGAAACTTTTCTTTATTGATTCCATAATCACTCCTCATTTCCGTGTGCGTTGATGCCATGTTAGGAAGGGTTCCAAGGGCACTCTCTTCCAACAACCCATCATTTATCCGATATCTTGACAAAAGAGTCAATGGGATCATCCAAATTTTATGGATGCTTGACACGAATGCCTTGGAAGAATAACTTATCAAACTATTATTTGGCAATTCTGTAAAGCTCGATATTTTTGAACCGAAGGGGAAAATATGATAATTAAAATGCTGGAGACAGGACCGCTGATGGTGAACTGCTATATTATCGGCGATGAAAATGTTAAGGAAGGCGCCGTTTTTGATCCGGGTGGAAATGTGGATCAGATACTCATGGTGCTTGCTGAAAATCACCTCAACCTGAAGTATATTTTCAATACGCATACGCACTGGGATCATGTAGGGGGAAATCGGAGACTGGAAGAAGTCACCGGGGCGCCCATCCTGACGCACTTAAAAGAGGCGGCGGGTCTAAAAGTGGCGGCAAGCCATGCCGGGGCCTTTGGGAGCAGCGCCGATGATTCCGAGGCTTCCCAGTTTATCAAGGAGGGAGATGTGATCCAGGTGGGATCCATTGAATTCGCGGTGATTGACCTGCGTGGCCACTCGCCGGCAGGGTTGGGATTTGTTTTTGATGGGGAGCTTACCGTGGACGGGGTTGTGCAGAGAAAGAAGATGGTCATTTGCGGAGATGCCCTTTTTGCCGGCAGTATCGGAAGGACCGATTTTCCCGGGGGAAATATGGCCTTGCTGCTTGAAAACATAAGAAAGAAGATCTTCACCCTTCCTGACGATACGTTGATCCTTCCCGGACACGGACCCACTTCAACCGTGGGGCAGGAGAAAAGCAGCAACCCTTTCTTTTAACGGGAAAATACGAATTCAACCACGAATAACACTAATTACACCAATGGATGGAATGCAAGTTCTTTGAAGCAAACGCTTTTCATTGTTTTATCGATTTTGGCCGTTTCGCTTGTTTTCTTAAGGGAAAATCAGTTGAAACGGCCCGACAATCCCACCTCCGAGGGCTGCCTGTTCTGCCACGATAAAGTATCCGATCCTGATACCTTTCACCCTGTTTCCGCATTTGGATGTTATTCCTGTCACCTGGGAAACAGGTTTTCAATGGATAAAGAGCGCGCCCATGAAACGATGGTGATGAAGCCGGGAGATCTGCGGAATGTGGACAAAACCTGCGGAAAAATCGGGTGCCATCAGGATATGGCCGCGCGTGTAAAAACAAGCCTCATGGCCACCAATACGGGAATCCTTCAAACCATCCAGCAGTTATGGCCGAAGGAAGGCCCTCTCTCAAAACAGATGAAAGGGTCCTCCGTGGGCGCTGTGACGGACCTTTATGGCGGCCTGTCGCGGCATAACCTGGCTGTAGACCACTATCGGAAGTTGTGCGCGGGATGCCATTTATGGAAGGAAAGAGGAGATCACGAAGGGGAAATCGGGAAAAGAGGCGGCGGATGCAGCGATTGTCATGTTATTGATGGCGATAAGAGCCCGTCTATAGCCGAGGGCCGGTTTGACCATCCCCGATTGACTACAAAAATTCCTTCTGAAAACTGCGTGAAATGCCACAACCGTTCAGCGAGGATCGGGTTGTCTTATTTTGGCCGATTCGAATCCGCCGGTTACGGCACTCCCTATGAAGGCGCCGATTTGGGCAACAGAAGTCTGTCGGGAAATCGGCATTTTCTGAATCTGCCGGCGGATGTCCATTTCAGCAAAGCAAACATGGAGTGCATTGACTGTCACACGGCTGTCGGTGTCATGGGAGACGGCCGGGCCCACCATTATATGGCTGATCAAGTGGATATCACGTGTGAGGCCTGTCACGATGCGCAATTTTCAACATCCGATGAAGTGTCCGCTCTTGCCGCCCGAATGGCTGCTTTGAACCGGAAAGTCCCTTCCCTTAAAAATGAACCGGTCGCGGTTACCCGTAAAGGTACGCCGTTGTACAACCTTCGAAAGGAAGGAGATAAGACGGTCTTTTATCGCAAGAAGGACGGCAGCCCCATTGAGATGGACTCGGCGTCTCCGGGAAAGCCCTACCATACCCTCAAGGGGCATGGTTCCCTGTCGTGCCAGGCGTGCCACAGTTTGTGGATTCCCCAATGCTTCGGGTGTCACCTTTCCTACCACGAATCAGAAAAGCAATATGACTGGATTTCAGACAGGAAGACGCCGGGAAGGTGGGAGGAAAGCCGCTCCTATCTTCGTTTTTCAAAGCCTGCCCTTGGCGTGAAGGACAATCAGCTCGTTTATCCCATTACGCCTTGCCAGGTGTACGCATCGGTCTTTGATGGCGCCAGCGCCTATTCAAAAGAACGGTCTTTTGAAATTATCAATATCGCCGCCTTTGATCCCCATACCACCTCTGGAAAATCCCGGCCATGCGTTGAGTGTCATGGGGATCCAAAGGTGCTGGGATTAGGTTATGGAACCCTCCATGAAGAGGATCACGATCTGGCGTTTCGGCCGGTCTACGATTCGGCGCGCTCCGGGTTGAAGACCCCTTCCCCGCTCGATGCCTATGTAGATATCGACGGAAAACCGCTGCAATCCTTTTCAAAGGACGGCATCAGACCGTTTAACCGGCAGGAGATCCTCAAAATTGTTTCGGTAGAGCCTTGCATCGGATGCCACAATGGATATGACGACCCGATCTACAAAGATTTTAAGGGTTCGATAAAACGTTTCAGGACGGAGGCCGATTTGCCATGCAGAAAGTGAGTCACCTTCTGAATAAGAGCTTTCTTTTTGCAGGTTTGGTGCTTTCCGTTTTTGTCCTGTATTTCTCTGTAATTCCATCCGGAGCGCAAACGGAAACCATAGACGGACAGGATTGTCTCTCGTGCCATCAGGGAATTGAATCCATCGACAAAAACCATGCTTTCGATTGTTCCGCCTGCCATGTCAGGCCCGAGGATCGGAAGGAGGCACACCTACGCAAGGAGCATCCGAAAGTCGTTCGAAATCCGTCGGATCCCTCGACGATAGAAGTCTTCTGCCTGCCGTGCCACCAAAAAGAGATCGACAGGGTCGGGAACTCCCTCCATGGTTCCATGGCCGGGATTATCAATCAGACACGGTATCTATGGGGCGCCCAGGTTAGGGCGGCTCCGGCGGTTTACGGTCTCAGCGGTCCTTTCAAGCCGCTGCCGAAGCAGGATCTTTCCGTTCCTCCCGATTCTCCCGCCATGTTGGTGGATGATTTCCTGCGGAGACGGTGTTTGCGATGTCATCTTCATGCAGAAGGGACCCTGAGCCCGGGGCTTTATCGGGCATCCGGTTGCGCCGCCTGTCACGTTCCTTACGACGATGACGGAAAATATAAAGGGGGAGACAAGGCCATGGCCGGATCCGGCAATGGATATCCTGTTCGTCACGCATTTGTGCGAAAAGTCCCTGACAGCCAGTGCCTTCACTGCCACAATCACAATCATGTGGGCGCTGATTATCATGGTCTGTTTGAGCATGATTTCAGCCGCACTTACCGATCTCCCATGGTGAACGGGCAACCGGCCCCTGAAATATATGGTCTGCACAACCATCACCTGACAAGGGATATCCATTCCGAAAAAGGGTTGTGGTGCATCGACTGCCATTCAAGCAGGGATGTCATGGGGGACGGGAATGCCTGCAGCTATGAGATGGAGGCGGCAAAAATTACATGCAACGACTGTCATGGGGGATGGAAAAACAGAGAGCCTCTCCCGTCGATCGGGGCCATCACGAGGCGCGGAAAGGCGCGGGTTTTTGTTTCCGCGACCGGGATGGATCATCACCTTCCTCTCTTCTCGCCGGACGCCTTTCCCCACGGGATCAAGGCCCACGAACAGGTCCGTTGCAGCGCATGCCATGCGCAGTGGTCCTTTCAGGATTATGGAATGAGCGTGATCCGGGAGGATATCCTGTGGACTTATAAATGGGACGGGCTTGCGGCCCAGGGGGACCCCGCCCTGCAGAAAATCCTGGAGAAGAATATGGCGGATCCGGAGACAAGCTATCCTACTTCGAGGGATCGCATCACTGGAGAAGCAACGCCGGGAATCTGGTCCATGGGCTGGCGCTTCAGAAGATGGGAATGGATGCCGCTGGGTGTGGATAACAAGGGGAAGTACTCTGTTTTAAGACCTCTTTATCAATATTTTGTTTCTTATGTGGATAGATTGGGAAATGTTGTTTTGGATAGTGTCATACCGCAAAGGGGGGATGGAACCGGACGAGGATGGGCGTTTATGCCCTACGTTCCGCATACCATCGGGCCGGTTGGGAGGCAATGCAACGCCTGCCATCAGAACAGGATCTCGGCGGGGATGGGAGTGCATCAGGAACTCACCGTGGATAACGCTTTGACCATCCCTTCTCCCCCCTGTATAAGCCCGATGCGGCTGCTGGATTCGAAAGAGCAAAAAGATCTATTCGAACCTACCCGGGATTGGTACAGATCCAAAGCCAAATCGATGACCGAAATCAAATCTCTCCTTCCTTTTTCAGAACCGTGAAAAAAATTGTCTTCTGCACCATATATTGACGCTTTTTGTATAAATTGCACATCATGTTGGGTTTTTTCTTTACAAATCCTTGTGGTTTTGTTAAAAATAGATCCATTTATCCTATCTGCCTCTCAGGATGCATCAGGCATGTAGAGGTCTCGCGGAAGAAGACGACAAGATGAGGTCGCCATGAAGATCAAAACAGTTTCCATCCTTGGTTTCAAATCCTTTATGGAAAGGCTCGATATCGATTTTCATGAGGGAATCAGCGGCGTTGTGGGACCCAATGGTTGCGGTAAGAGCAACGTGGTGGACGCCATAAGGTGGTGCATGGGCGAACAGAGTCCGAAACAGCTGCGCGGGCGCAAGATGGAAGATGTGATATTTAATGGCGCCGGAAATCATAAACCGCTTGGCATGGCGGAGGTTTCCCTCCTTTTCACCAACGGGAACGGCTCCTTTCCCGGCGCTTTCGCCCACGATGAAGAAATTTTTGTGACAAGACGCCTGTACCGTTCCGGGGAAAGCGAATATCTGCTGAACAATATGCCTTGCAGACTCAAGGATATCCAGGAAGTATTCATGGATACGGGATTGGGAAACAGGGCCTATTCGATTATCGGCCAAGGGCAGATAGGAACCATCATTGAACAAAGACCGGAAGAGACGCGGTTCATGCTGGAAGAAGCGGCCGGGATAACGAAGTACAGGAGAAAGGTAGAGATTTCCCAGAGAAAGATCGAGCAAACGGAGGCCAACCTCCTGCGTGTGCAGGATATCCAGAGTGAAGTGCAGAGTCAGATGAGATCCCTGAAGAGGCAGGCGGCGAAGGCCGTTCGATACAAAGGGATGTGCGAAGAGATCCGGAATCTGGAACTGATCCTGTACAGCAATTCCTTCTGCCTTCTGGAAAAAGAACTGGGCAAAAAAGTCAGTTCAACCGATGAACTGGAAAGAAAAGAGATGTCCGTATCCACCGAGGTGTCGCGGCTCCATGTGAAAATGGAAGAATTGAACATGGAATTGGAGGAGAAAGAGGAAGTCCTGGCCATTTTAAGGAAAAATTATTCCCGTTTCCGGGATCAGGTTCATCAAAGAGAGGCCGGCATCGAGGGGCTTGTAAAGGAAAGCAGGATGCTCGATGAACTTGAAGAGCGTCTCTTGGCTGAAGAAACGGAGGTGAAAGTAAAGATAGAGGATCTGAAAAGGGAGAAAGAAAAGCTCAAGGAAAAACAATCCCTTTCAGGAGAGGCGTTTGGGGGCCTGCAGGAAGAGTTTGCCATAAAGGAAGAGCATTTGAGGGGCCGAAAGGCACTGTTATCGCGCATAAGCGAAGAGTACGGAAAGGCCCGATCGGAGATGAGTGAAGGGGAAAACAGGGAGTTGGGGCTCAATCATGAATCGGGATACTTGAAAAAGCTTCTCGACCAGATTACGGATGGCCGTTCGAGGGTGGAGAAAGAGATTGAGGAAATAAAGGTCAGATTCGAGAATGTGGCGACAGCTTCCGAGAGAAAGGGGCTTGTTCGTGAAGCAACCGCGGAAAGGCTTCAGGAAATAGAATCCGCCATTGAGAGGGAGACCCGCTCCTGCAATCATCTGGAAGGCATAAAGAAAGGTCTGGAAGATGATCTGAGATCGGCGGAAACCGAACTCAATAAACGAGAGTCCCGTTTGTCGAGCCTCGAGTCGTTGAGCGCCAATTTTGAAGGATATAAGATGGGGGTCAGGACCATCATGAAGGCCGGGGATTTTGAACCCTTGGAAAGTGGGAGGGTTCTCGGAGTCCTGGCCGACAATATTCTGGTGGAATCTCCTTATGAGGAAGCCGTTGAAGCGGTTCTTGCGGATAAACTTCAGTATGTGGTAGTGATGCATCACCAAGACGGCATGCTGGCCGTCGATTATCTCAAGAAAAAAGAAAAGGGAAGAGGCAGTTTTATTTCCTCTACGGATTTTTCTGCAATCGCCACACGGGGCGGGGGGGATGCTCCGGAGTTGCCGCGCCTGGCTGAATACGTTTCGGCAAAGGAAGGTTTTCTCACGGTCGTCCGTGGCCTGCTTGAAAATACCTATGTTGCCGAAAACTTGCATGTTGCCATGTCTTCCTGGAAACAGATGCAGAGATCTGGAGCAAATGACGAAGATGCCTGCTTTGTTACGTTGGATGGAGACATGGTCGACGAGAGAGGGGTGATCAGCGGGGGAAAAGTCTCACGGTCTTCCAGCGGTTTACTTGCGAGAAAAAAGGAGATGGATGACCTTCGCAAAGAAGTTGGCGAAAAGAAAGGAATCCTACAGCAATTGGTTTTGAAAATGGCGGATGTTTCCGGCGACATAGAGAATAAAAAGGGGGCGTTGGGTACACTGGCCGAGGACCGATGGGGCTGTCGAGATGAAATCAATGAGCTGGACAAAATGTTATTCCGGCTTGCTCAGGAATCGGACCAGTTGGAAAAGCTTTCACGAAAACTGTCCGAAGATCTTGAAAAAAAAGAGATCGAACAGGGGAAGCACAGCAGTGGCCTTTTGAACATACAAGAGCAGTTGGAAGGCTTGAAGGTCAGAAGAGAAAAGGAAAAAAACTTTTTCCAGGAAAAAGAAGTTGAGTTGAAGGAGGCCCAAGAAGAATACGAGGCGTTGCGTGAGGAGGTTTCGAGAATCAGAGCTGAACAGGGAATTGCGCAGGAAACTCAACGGAGTCTGATCCGCGAAATGGAAATGGTGGATGAATACCTGAAGAATTCCACGGAACGCCTTGGGAGAATCCAGGAAGAGATTTCCGCGGGAAGAATCCGATCCGAGGAATGTCTGGTGAAAAAAGATGCGTTGGAAGAAGAACTGCGTCTGTTTCGTGTTGATTTAAAGGATGCGGAACAGGATATGAACCATGCCGACATGGAGCGACGAAGACTGCAGGACCGGATCAGAGAAGTGGAAAAACAGACGCAGACGTTCAGAAAAGAAGCCGATGAATTGAAGGATCAGGTTAATCGCGCAAGAATGGAACATTCAGAGATTCGTTTCAGGATCAATAACTTGAAGGAAGTTGTGAGGGATAAGTTCGGCAAGGATCTTCAGAACATTTTTGCCGAACATGTGCAGAAAGATTTCTCTCCAAAGGATTCGGAGGAAAAGATCGCCGAGCTGAAAAAGTTCAGGGACAATATGGGTCCGGTGAATCTTACGGCCATTACGGAGCATGAAGCGCTTGAAGAGCGTTTCGAATTTATTGCAGGCCAGAGGCAGGATTTGGAAAGTTCCATTGAATCGCTGAGATCGGCTATTAAAAGAATCAACAGGAAATCTCTGGAAAAGTTTAGAAAGACCCTCGTCGAAGTGGATGAGAAACTCAAGGAGATTTTTTCCCTCCTTTTCAACGGGGGGACCGCAGGACTCAAACTGACTGATGAGAACAATCCACTGGAAAGCGGAGTTCTGGTGGAAGTTCAACCGCCGGGGAAAAAATTAAGCCACATGGGTCTGCTTTCAGGCGGGGAAAAGGCGCTGGTGGCCATGGCCCTTATATTTGCCATTTATATGGTTAAACCAAGTCCGTTCTGCCTGCTCGATGAGGTGGACGCTCCGTTGGACGAGGCCAATATAGATCGTTTCAACAATCTCCTCGAAAGGATCAAGAGTGCTTCTCAGGTGATTATGGTTACACACAGCAGGAAGATCATGGAAATGACCGACCGCCTCTATGGGGTCACCATGGAGCAGAAAGGCGTCTCCAAGCTGGTAAGCGTAGATATTCGAAATGGCAAAGAGGATCGGGTCGTTCATTAGGAGGATGGAAGGATAGCATGGGGTTTTTTTCAGGGAAAAAGCGGGGAGAAAAAGAGACGCAGCCGGAGCTTGAAGACGGCAGCGTAAATGGGCCGGGAACTCCTGATCAATCCGAACAGAGGGCTGAGCAAGGAGCTGAGCAGGAGGATAGGCCTGACGATCAGCCATCGGTCGAGGTGCAGGAAGAGAAGAAAAACGGTCTTTTCAATAGGCTTCGTGCCGGACTTTCAAGAACCCGGTCCGGTTTTTCGGGAAGAATGGACCGGCTTTTTCTGGGGAGAAAAGAGATTACGGAAGATCTCCTCGATGAATTGGAGGAGATCCTTTTCACATCGGATATCGGGGTGGCGACCACGCAGGAACTTATGGATGCCATGCAGCAAAAAGTGGCGAGAAAAGAACTGAAAGATCCTTCGAAACTCAAAAGCGCCCTCAGGGATCATATCCTCTCTTTTCTGGATATTCCAAAGCCCGAAGTCGCATCGCCTAAGCCAGGGGACCCGCTGGTGATCATGGTTGTGGGCGTAAACGGAGTCGGCAAAACAACCACCATCGGAAAAATGGCCGGCCATTTCATTGCCTCGGGCAAGAAAGTAATGCTGGTTGCCGGAGACACCTTTCGGGCAGCCGCCGTGGAGCAGTTGTCCATCTGGGGGGAAAGGGTAGGCGCCGAGGTGGTCAAGCAAAAGACCGGGTCCGACGCGTCCGCGGTGGTTTTTGATGCCCTGACCGCGGCTAAAGTAAGAAAAACGGATGTTGTTCTTATTGATACGGCAGGCCGGCTCCACACCAAAGTCAATCTGATGGACGAATTGGAAAAGATTCATCGCGTGGCAGGACGGAAGATCAGCGGCGCTCCCCATGAGGTCTGGATTGTTCTGGACGCCACCACCGGTCAGAACGCCATTTCGCAAGCGGAGATATTTCATCAAACCATCGGATTGGACGCTATTGTTCTGACCAAGCTGGATGGGACGGCAAAGGGGGGAATTGCCGTTGGAATTTCAAGACAATTGAGCATTCCCATCAAATTCATAGGCATCGGAGAACAGGTGGACGACCTCAGGCCTTTTCACGCCCGGGAGTTTGTGGAGGCGCTGTTTGATGGATAGAGAAATGAAGGAGACGGTTGTTGAACGAAAAATCATGTGGGGGGATCTGGATGCGCTCGGCATTGTTTTTTACCCCAGGTACTATGAATGGATGGATGGATGCGGGCATATCTTCTTTGAGGCCGCGGGCCTCGGGCAGGGAGACCTCTGGGGGGAACGGAATCTTCTTTTCGGTCTGGTGGAGACCTCGTGCAAATATTTCGCTCCGGGGCGATACCATCAGAAAATCCGGATCTTAACCACCCTGGAGGCGCTGGAAGAAAAAACGCTGCTCTTAAAACACGAAATACGCGCCTCAGCGGATGATGCCCTCATGGTGCGGGGGTTTGAAAAAAGAATCTGTCTGGATGTCTCCGATCCGGATCATTTCCAGGCGGTCGCAATACCCGGGGACATCCAGGACGCGCTCAAAAAGTGCATCTGATCAAAGCGCCCGCATCCACTCCTGCCGCAATCCCACTTCTCCCCTCAGCGCCCTGTCGATCTGGTCGAGGGCATCCTGTTTTCCCTTTGGCAGGCGTGCCTTTATGGGAAGGTAGTTGGATGCGTGGTTTGAGAAAAAGAGTCCGCGGCTCAGGTCTGTGTATTTGATCATCTCCCTCAGTTCCAGAAGCATGCCTTTTTCCGAGGGAAGTTCAAAATCGCCCTTTTGAAATTCGTCATGGAGCCGGGTTCCCGGAATGATCATGACCGTCAGGGCTCCTACATAATTGGGGTCCATGGCGCTCAGGAGCCTGCCCGTGGCCCGGGCATGTTCCAGGGACCCTTCTTTTCCCCCGATTCCCAGAAGAACCGTTACGGATAGCTTGATGCCTGCCTCCCGGACCTTCCTTCCCATGTCGATCAGTTTTTGGGCGCTTGCCCCTTTGCGGATATGCTTCAGCAGTGCATCGTCCCCGGTTTCAACCCCCATATAGAGGATGCCCAAACCATTATTCTTGAGATCCCGTAACTGCTCCGGAGTCTTCATTCCGATGCCCTTTGCGTTGCCATAAGCTCCGACCCGTTTGACCCATGGGAGGTACTCTTTGATGCGATCGAGTATCCACATAAGCCTTTTTTGAGGGATGATCAACGCGTCTCCATCCATCAGAAACAGTCTGTCCTGCCTCTTCATGTACTTCGCCGCAAAGCGGATATCATTTAAAATGATATCATCGTCTTTGATGGCAAATCTTTTGTCTTTGTACGTACCGCAGAAACTGCATTTATTGTGGGAACACCCTAACGTGACCTGCAGAAGAATGCTGTAGGCCTCGCTCGGAGGCCGGATGCACATTCCTTCATAATGCATTTCTTCCGGTTCATCTGTTATTTCCATATGTTTTAACTCCGTCTACGCCTCGCAGACTGACTTTCAAGGCCTTTAAAGGGTGTTTTACCGTGTCCAATACGGCTGTTGCTTCAAAACCGCAGTGAAGCATGCAATGGGTGCATCGGGGATCTTTACCGACACCGTACCTGGACCAGTCGGTGTTGTTCAGTAATTTTTCGAAGGTGGGCTCGTACCCGTCGTTCAGAAGGTAGCATGGTTTCTGCCACCCGAATATATTGCGTGTAGGAATCCCCCATGGAAGGCATTTGTAATCCTGGTTTCCGGCAAGAAAATCCAGGAAAAGGCTACTGTGATTAAAATTCCAATGGCTGATTTTTCCAAGATGAAAAATCGACTTGAAAAGTTCAACAGTTTCTTCACGCCTGAAATAATTCTCCTGATCGGTCGCCTTTTCATACTTGAAAGCGGAGGATACAGTCATGGCTTCCACTTTGAGAGAAGTAAGAAAATCAAACAGTCGGGCGGCGCCCTCGGCCGTCTCTCCCTTGAATAAGGTGGTATTGGTAGTCACGCGGAATCCACGCGACAGCAAGAGGCCTATGGCATCCACGGCATTTGCGAACGTCCCGGGGCGACAGACCCTGTCATCATGCCGGCCGTTCAAGCCGTCGATATGCACGTTAAAAGTGAGGTAGTCGGAAGGAACAAATTCCGCGATTCGCTTTTTCACAAGAAGTGCATTTGTGCACAGATAAACGAATTTTTTTTGTGCAGTCAGCCTTTCTACAATTTCAGGGATGTCCGGATGAAGGAGAGGTTCCCCCCCTGCGATGCATACAATGGGCGCCCCACATTCTTCCGCGGCCTCCAGACACTCTGTCAAAGACATGACCTTGCTCAGAATTTCAGCAGGGTAATCAATTTTGCCACAACCTTGGCAGTGCAGATTGCACCGAAAGAGCGGTTCCAGCATGAATGTCAGAGGATATCTGTTCTGCCCTCTGAGCCGTTTTTTTAAGATATAGGCGCCGATTCGTGCTTTTTGAATTGCAGGTATTCCCAATGGTTCTCCCTATGTATATCTTGTGAAGTGGTGTATACGTTGCTCGGTTCTGTTTCTGTGTGTCTTATTTGTCGCGGCACATCCCGCATAATTGTTTGAGCAGCTTCAAAGTTCGCTTCCATTCTTCCATCATTTCTTCCTTCGGCGAAAATCGGGCAAAGATCTTTTCGATTTCCTGACAGGCCTCGGACCGGTCTTCGTTTTCAGTGAGAGCCTCCGCCAGTCCAAGCATGTTTGGCAGGTAATTCGGCGCCATTTTTACGGCCTTTTTGAAATGCGTGACCGCCTTCTCAAGATCCCCTACGCTCATGGGGAAGGAAGGGGCTCTAAGATAAAGTTCTCCAAGCATCCTGTCCGGACCGCCATTATCTATAGTAGGGTGCAAGCGCGCGGCAGTCAAGGCCTCACGCTCGATCACCGGCACCAGTTCAAGGCCCCTGGCACGATCATTTTCCGCCTCAAGACCGGTAAGATAAGCCGTCAGATAATGGGCGGCTGCGTCTTCAGGAAAGGCTTTAACGGCGGCTTCCGCCATTTTTCGGCCTTCTTGGGCATCCGCAAGTTTTTCTGTTGCGTTTTTGTCCTGTCCAGCCAAAAAAGCATAACAGGCGGCAGCCTCCAAGGCTGCCGAAGGGATTTTTTTGGATTTCAGTGCGAACTTCAGAGCCTCGCTCCTGCTGCAGGGCTTTCCGAATAACTGAGCGCTTTCAGTGTCTTGCACCCGGGTGCGGCCTTGAACCGGACTTTTGACGTAGGTTCCCTGTGCACAGGCCCCTGTCAGGAGAAGTAAAAAAAACAGATATGGAAATCTATTGAAAACAGGTATCATTCGCGTCGCCATGGTTAAAGGAGGAAAGGTCTTTATTGGCT
>JBBSAR010000034.1:0-17312 GCA_038252125.1 Desulfatiglandales bacterium | reverse complement strand
GTGCACCATCCGTCTTCATCGAAGACCGTGGCAGTCAATTCTTCATCCCTGTAGTATCCGGCGGGCGCATGGGGTCCTCTGAAATAGAGGATGCCGGGCTCTCCATCGGGCACCAGGTTGCCGTCTTCATCCACAAGCCGCACCTTATTGCCGGGAAGCATCCTGCCCACGGTTCTACGACGCAGTTCCTTGGAATCCTCCACGCTGCATCCGGAAACGGACCCCTTGTCCTGGGTTCCCAGGTCGCTGGTAATGCTTGCGCCAAAGGCTTCCTCTGCTTCCTCCGCCACCTGGGGGGAAAGATACCCACCCGCGGAGCGAATAAACCTGAGGGAACTCAGGTCATACTTTTTGTAGTCTGCCTCCAGCATGCGCACCAGGTGGGTGGGGACGACGCCGATAGCCGTGGCTTTTTCCTTTTCGATCAGTTCCAATGCCCCTTCGGGGGTGAATTCTTCCAGCATGACGGTCTTTGCGCCTGCGATAGGGGCCGCAAAATAGGTCAAGGTCCCGGCCGCTCCCCCTGCATGGGGCGCGATGGCCATGGTAATGTCGTCCTTGTTCAGGTTCCAGATGCCTACCCGGCCTTTGGAAGTGCAGACGCGGGGGGCCGTGGGCCATTCCACCAGCTTCGGGATCCCGGTAGTTCCACTGGTGGTGGTGAGCAGAGCCACATCCCATTTGGCATCCAGCCTCCTTGCGTCAAGGACGGATTCGTCAACCGGCTTTTGCAGCCGCTTGTCCACGAGCTGGGTGAGGGAGAAGGTCCCTTCCGGGGCATCCGCGGGAACTTCATCGTCAAAAAGGAAGAAATATTTCAGGTGGCTAAATCGTTTCTGCAGATCCGCGTACATTTCTAAGTAATTGAAGTTTCTGTATATGGTTGGAATTACCACCGCCGTGGCTTCGGTTTTTTCCAGCATGTACTCCAGTTCTCTCTGACGCAGGTAAGGGTACACGGTCAGGGAGATGAGGCCGGCCCTTTCACAGGCCACTCTTGCAAGAAAGCCGTAAACGCTGTTGGGCGACTGGACGATAACCCGGGCGGACTTTGGAATTCCCATTTCCACCCACGAGATAGCCATGGCATCCACCAATTTCTTTGCCTCGGCCCAGGTGACCCGGTATTTGGCATCCACCAGGGCCTCCTGATCGGGCATTTCTCTGGCGTTCCGGCTGTAAAAATCGTAAAACAGTTCTTCAGTCCAGTGTCCATCCCGGAGGAATTCCTCTACCATCTTTTCTTTATATCGAATCGGTTTCACGCTTATTCTCCTTTTTTTGCTTGTTTGCCCGTTCTTTGATGCTCGCCCTGAACCTGTCCCAGAATTCCTGATCCGTACTCTGCCAGGCGGCGCCCCACCTCTTTTCAAAATAGGATGTAGGCAATCTCTGTTGCCAGGGTTCCCAGGGGTTCTTCCCTTTTTTCTTGGCTTCCAGGACATCATTGAGGAAGGTCGTGATATTGGTTAATTCCTCTTTGGGAAGATAGGACGCAGCACCTTCCTTGATCGATTTTACCAGGTTGTCGGGAGTGAACGCGTGCGCCGTCAGCATCACGGCGGTAATGCCTCTTCGACGCGCGATATCCAGGAGGCCATAGCCGTTTACGCCCATGATATCCAGGACGGCGACATCGAAATCCTGGGTTTCAAGCAACGTTTTTGCGTCCTTGAAATTGGAAGCCCGGACGACCTCGCACATTTCCAACAGTTCTTCCAATATGTCTAAAATATCGGACTCATCATCTACTATGAGGATTCTCTTACCATCTAACAATGTCCTGTCCGACATGGTGAAGACTCCTTGATTAGAGGTTTTATGGGGTACACGGCCGTTCGGGGAAAGCAGACGGCCCGTTTTGCCGGGCCGTCTCTAAAGCGGGCCGCAATTACAATGTCTGATTTTTCCTAAAATCCCAGTTCCGACCACCTGGATTTCACTCTTGCCAGCATGTCCGGATCCAGCACAATGGGAATCGGTTTGTCCTTCCACTCATAAGGAATGGTCGCGTCCAAAAGAAGCCTGCCGGTAATGTATCTGCTTTCAATGGGAAGGGACGGGTCCAGCGGCGTGGATCTTCCTCTCTTGATCACCTGGCTTCGATTTGGCTGGAAGCGGAAGCTCAGGGCGTACAGGACCCTGGGGATATCCCAGGCATCGATATCATCATCCACCACGATGACGGTCTTGAGACCGTAGGCGCCCATCTCCGTTGAGATGGCGGCGGTGAGTACCTGGTCGGCGTGACCGGGATATCTTGTTTCCACGGAGATGATGGCCAGGAACCTTCCGGAGCCCTCAGGAGGACAGTAAACGGACTTGATGCCGGGGATATTCATCTCATCGGTAAGCTGCTGCCACAGGGTGGCGCCGTAGGAGAGGGCCATGACCATATGGGTATCGGTGACCGCGCGTCCAACGGTGGTGGAATACATGATGGGATTGTCCCGATGGGTGACGCATTTGATATCCATGTAATTCCTGGGATCGGTTCCTACGCCGGAATAGTAGCCGGTGTACTCGCCGAAGGGGCCTTCATCCATGAACTTCTCCGCGTCGCATTCCCCTTCAAGGACGATCTCGGCATAGGCAGGGATGGGAAGATCCACGGTCTCTCCCTTAACGACCTTGCAGGCCTCTCCGCGGATGGAGCCATACACATCATACTCGGAGATATTCGCTGAGACCCTTGCGGCGCCAAGGATGAACAGAAGCGGGTCGCATCCGATGATGGAGGCGCAGGGCATCGGTTTGCCCATCTTCTGGTATTTCTTGAGCATCTGGTCTGCGTGTTTCCCTTTGATAAACTGGGTTCCTATCTTGTTTTTGCCCAAAAGCTGAGACCTGTAGGTACCCAGGTTTACCCAGCCCGTTTCGGGGTCTTTCGTAATGATGAAATGGGCGGTGCCGATATACCTGCCGCCATCCAGGGGAAAGAAGTGGGGGACCGGAAATTTGAACAGATCCACATCGTCTCCCATGAGGATATTCTGTTTGCAGGGAGCGTCCTTCTTATCCACAAATACCGGAGGAATGGGGTTCCTACCCATTTTCACCCAACTTCTCAGGATTTCCGGCAGGGGGGTTTCTTTGGGAAGTCCTAAAATGAGGGCCAGTTTCTGTGCTGTGGTGCATGAACTGGTCATGACCGGCGTGTCGTAGTCCTTGATATTTTCAAAAAGCAAGGCCGGGCCCTGGGCTTCTTCATTTAATTTGGCGATGTGGGAAAGCTCAAGGTTCCAATCCACTTCCGCGGTAATTCTCTTAAGCTCGCCTTCCTTTTCCGCTAATGCAATAAAATCTCTCAAGTCTTTCATGAATTCATTACCTCCTGATGTAGGTTTAAAGGGTTTAAAAAACGTATATCCAAAACCTGCAATCAGCTATTAGCTATTAGCCATTAGCCTAAACATAGCAATTAGTTGTAAGATGTTTTTTTTGAATTTAATCCCAACCTATCTATGCAAAGATACATCCAACCCGATGGGGCGATTGTCTGATCGTTGTTTTCAAATTTCCTTGCAAAGTTTTTGCATTTACATTTCAAATTCGTGACTGAATCACGCCTTAACGTGATGTTCGTTCAGGCAGAGGGTATTTTGATCCGTTTCATGGCCTGCGCCATGAGCAGCTGGTATCCGGTTTTGCTGCCGATGACCGACTCTTTCTTGCGCTGACTCCAGACGGTTTCCGGCCGAGCCTGTACAATAAATATGTTCTCCGGGAATTCAAAATCACTATCAACGGCCCATTCGATATCCATGGCCCTGCCGTAATGCTTCTCGATGATTCGGGCCACTCTTGCCAACTCTTTTACTTCGTCGCTTTCGAGACAACACCTGTTTTGCATCTCTTCCGGCACTTCCATCTCGCACACTTCTCCTTTATCAACATCATGGACACATGTGATATGTTTGGTCGAAATGGTTCTTTCGTTGGTTTCCATGACCACCTTATCCACGACAAATTTATCGGGATTAACGGAGCCGGACACAACGGTTTCCCCCAGTCCCCAGGCTCCTTCAATGACGACTTTGGAAGGATCGCCATTGGTGGGATTGAGGGTAAACATAACCCCCGCCGTTCTGGAATTGACCATCTTTTGCACTCCCACGCTGATGTATACCTTTTCGTGGGGGAAATTATTTTTGTTTCTGTAATCGATGGCGCGTGGCGTGAAGAGGCTGGCCCAGCAGTTTCTGACCCTTTCGATGATCCTGCCCGGCCCCACGACCCAGAGATAGGTGTCCTGTTGTCCCGCAAAACTGGCCGTGGGAAGATCCTCGGCGGTTGCACTGGATCGGACGGCAACAGGAACGTTGGGAACGCCGCATTTGTCGCAAAGCCGGGAATAGCTCTCTTCAATGGCCGTTTGAATCTCGTCATTCATAGGCGCTTTATTGATCAAATCCTGGATTTCCCGGCTGGCCCGGTTGAGCGCATCCATGTCGTCCGGGCCTATTTTGGAAAGGGTATGCTGAATTTTATCTTTTATTCCTGTTTCCGTGATGAATTGGAGATAGCTATCCGTCGTTACCGCAAAACCCGGTGGAACGCGAATGCCGGCTTTAATCATCTCCCCGAGACTGGCATTTTTGCCGCCTACCATCGGGAGGGATGTCTTATCCAGAACTTCAAAATCGAGCATGTAATCCATCTATTCCTCCATGGAGTCCTTCACCGGTCGGGTGTTCGGCCCGGATATGCGGGGCTTGTTTCGGAAGGGGAAGGAGGACGCTTTGCGCCCTCCTTCCCATAGGGCTTCCGGTTTACACAATATAAACTTGTGAAGGGCGTCAGGTTATGCTGCGCGCTCTATAATCGTTACCACTCCCGTGTCTCCATCCACCCGGATGGTATCTCCCGTCTTGATGACGGAGGTCGCGATTCCGGTGCCTGTGACCGATGGAACGCCGTATTCCCTGCAGACAATGGCCGCATGACTCGTGAGCCCGCCGATATCCGTGACGGCGGCCTTGATCTTTGTGAATACCGGCGCCCAGGATGGGTTGGTTGTGGGGCACACCAGGATTTCTCCGGGTTCAATGTCCATGACCTCTTTAAGGAGTTTCAGTACTCGGGCCTTTCCTTCCACCACGCCTGCTGATGCGGCGAATCCCTTGATTTCTTTGACATCGCCAGGTTCGATATCCACGCTCCCCTTCAGCCATTCCTTCACTTTATCGGTGGTCACGCCCCACAACATAACCGTGAAAGGTTCCGCCACTTCTTCGGGTGGAACGCCAAGGGCCGGAGTGGGCATCCATTTGCCGGCTGCATCAAGGATTTTTCTCCGCTTGGCAACTGTGGCTTTGTAAAATGCTCCTCTCAGGGGAATATCCACGCCCAAGGCCCAGCCTGTGGCCAACTCCGTGAGGATTTCAGGAATTTCATAGCGATTGAACATGAAGATATCGTCCACGTTTTCGATCATGTCATTATTCACCAGCAGCTGTCCGAACGTCCTGACTTTGGAATACCATATGGTGTGGAACCAGTGTTCTACCCAGAACAGGTGGTCTTCGGCGTATCGATAGATGGTTCGAATCACTTTGTGGGCGTCGTCAAAGGCCTTTCTGTCTTCGTCCGTGCCGATCAGATCCCGGTACTGGGCGATGGTTTCCTCTCTATTCTTGTTAAGCGCATCCAGGTCCCTTTCAATGGTTTCCCCGTTCTCCAGCCTCTCTACATAGCTTTTGATGTAGCCGTATGGGACATCTAACTGATCGTTCCAGCTTCCCTCATAATGGAACCAGCCGGATCCGCAGGATACAAAAAACCATGGATCTTTGGCTTCTTCAAAGGCCTCAAGCCATTTCTTTCCATCCGGGGTCTTTTCAAGGGCGGCTATTCTTTCTTTCGCATTGGCGCCCGCCTTCAGAATATCGGCCACGCCTTCGAGAGATATAGCCAGCCTGGACAGCTTGCACAATTCTTCTTCAGGGCGGAACATGGAAACGTATGCACCGGCCACCATCTTTCCGATGGCGCTCTCGCTGATTCCCGGGAAAAGCTTTCTGGTGACGTCTCCAAACATGAGGTAGGCCAAGTAGGTCAGGTTCAGCATCTCGAAATGGAACTGCCAACCCTTAATCATCTGATTTACAAGCAGGTCGAATGATTCCATCAGGTCGTAGGAAGCGTAATATCCCCTCGGGGCTGGAATAACCTGATCTTCAGGGACAAATTTCGGAAGTTCCGTGGGTATTTCCAAGGCTTTCATCTCTTCGCCAAGGGCCTGTAATTTTGTAAGCCATTTGTCCCACAGTTCGTTGTAGTGCTCAAAGACATAGAACACGCGTTTTTCAAATAGGGCCGCTTTTTCTCCGATCACCTCATCCGGAGGGGGGGCTACCGCGCAGATGTACAGGTATCCTCCCACCAACCTCTGGGCAACTCCCTGGGCGGGCGGGATACAGAAGACTCTGGTGGTATATTGGGAGAGGGAAATCTGCCATGCCTCCTGAAACAGAAGGTCTAATGGCGGCATGGGTTCCGGTGCATGGATTTTGTCCTGATACCAGAACTGTTTACTTTCCCACTCCCCTCTCTCCTTGGAAAAAAGAAAGTGAGAAGGATACATCTCTTCCCAGCCTTCAAGCTCCGGTGGAATCTCGACATCGTGCGGATCCGGAAACCTTGCTACCTTTTCATCAGCCATTTTTCGCCCTCCCCTTTTAAAAGTTTGGTTGGTATGATCTGTTCTCAACCAAGAGAACCACTTGAAAATATATTCCCATTGAAGGTCGGAAGCTGTCAATTTGATTATCGTTATGATGTTCATAACCTTTACTTATGGAAAGATATAAGGTATAAGCTTTGATTCAAAACAAGATGGAAACATGCGACCGTTTCCATTGCACGATTGGGCATCATTCATTGGTTGTTTTACACTTCTATCTGAGTCTCTGGCTTTCAGGTGTCAGGTTTCAGTGTTCAGCAGAGACTTAGAGCACCAGATCAGGCCTGCGCGCTCTTGGACCTGAAACCCGAAACCTGAAACCTTGGAGCTCTTTCAATGATCAATCTGAATCAACTGAGAATTTTCTATTACGCCGCCAAGAACCTGAGTTTCACCAAGGCCGCCAAAGAGCTCTGTATAAGCCAACCGGCTGTTACCTCGCAGGTGAGACAGTTTGAAGAAACCTGTAATCTTGTTCTCTTTAAGAGAAAATGGAGACAGGTTTTCCTGACGGATGAGGGAAAGGTCTTGTACGATTACGCCACAAAGCTCTTCAAGCAGGAAAAGCAGATAGAAGAAGTGATTGAGGACATCAACCGACTGAATCTTGGGGTGCTTCGACTGGGAACGACCAAGACTTACGCACGTTACTTTATGCCTTACATGATGACGGCATTTCACGAATCGTATCCCAAGGTCAAGATTTATCTGAATGAAGGGAGCTCTTTGGAAATGATCAACAGCCTGCTCCAGCTGAAAAATGAAGTGGCGGTCATTGCCAAGGCTGAAGACCATCCCGATGTCTTTTTTACCCCGTTCAGCCAGGAAGAACTTGTGGCGATCATGGCTCCTGAACATCGGTTTGCCCGACGCGGAACCCTTACCTTTAAAGAGATCGCCGGAGAACCCGTGATCATGAAGGAGATCGGGTCGGGTACAAGGAGGGTGGTGAATAAACTTTTTGCGCGCTTCGATATGGAACCGGATATTCTTGCCGAAACAAGCAACACGGAGTTCATCAAGCAATTGGTGATGCGAGGAGAGGGATTCTCCTTCCTGGTAAAGGAGGCGGTTGCCCTGGAACTGCGGGAAAAAAAACTGGTTGCCGTTGGGCTTGAGGAAGGGAAGTTCTATCTGGACATCAGCATTGCGTACCTGAAAAAGCAACAGCTCTCCAGGCCCGCGCAGGCTTTTGTGGATATCCTGAAGAAGATAGCGCCGGAAAATATCCTTAAAATGGGCATTGGCGCCCTCATGGCGGAGATGCTGAAAAGACGTGGATAGGGAAGCTGAAAGGCAAAAGCTGAAAGCTCAAAGGACAAAGAGCCCTTCACCTTTGCCCTTTCAGCTTTGGGCTTTGAGCCCCGTCACCATCTCATCCATCGTCCGCGCAACGCTTTCCGCGAACGCGGCATCGTTGATATGAAAGTTTTCCTCGGTGATGGGTATTTCCGGATTCAGTTTTTCTTTCAGGGCCTTAATGAAGCTATCTGTGAGCGCAGGGTCAAACAAGGGGCCTTCCTTGCTGTCCGCTTCAGACCAGCCAAGGAGGGGAATCAGAACTCTGTAAACGGCAGGGGCGCTATTTAACTTTTCCGCTAACTGGCGGGCGATGAAAATCGTCTCGCTTTCATCCAGACGGATGGCCGATCTGAAGTCATAAAAAAAGATCTTCCGATCTTTGTATTCCACGGGGATGCTTTCCCTGGTAAATTCAAGGACCGCGCAATCAAGCCCCCCCGGGACGACCAGCCGGGGGATAGGCGCCCCCGGATGGGGCATGAGTCTGGAAGGGCCTATTCCTGAACAGGAGCCGCCTTTGAGCTCGTCGGCCAGTTCGTGTGTGGCCAGGTCCAGTATTCCGTCAAAATATCCATCCGCGGCCAATTCTTCCATGGCCATCCCACCCGTGCCATTGGCATGAAAGGCAATGACTTCATACCCCTTTTCATTCAGTGCCTGTTTTACAAGTTCGGCGGAGCGCGTAATAAATCCGAAAAACGTCAGGGCGATTCTCTTTTTGCGTTCGCCTGGTTGCCACTGCTCCCTCGCCATGCCGCACACCGCCCCGGCGGCCCGATCCAGCACAATGCCCGATACGCTGTTTACTCCGAGAAGATCCACCACACTGTGCATCATGGTGATATCTTTGGTCCCCACGATCTTTTTCATATCCTTGCCGGCCACCGTGGATACCATGACCTTCGGGACGCCCATAGGAAGCACGCGCATTACGCTGGTTCCCATATGGGTTCCGGTGCCGCCTCCCGCGGAGACGATGCCTGCTATTTTTCCTTTCGCATGGAGATCCTGAACAAGATCGATGGCACGGGCGACAACATCCCTTATGGCCTCGTCTCTCGGAAGGGTTCGGCCCTTTCCCTCTTCCTGAATGGCGGCAAACAGATCAAAATCAGGGGAAAAGGAGGGTTGTGCCTTGGTTCCGATATTGATCGTGAGAGTCCCGAGCCCTCTTGCCTGAATACGATCTTTCAGAAACAGGTGTTCCTCGCCTTTCGAATCGAAAGTACCCAGCACAACCACGAATTTTTCCTTCATCATTCTTTACCTTTCCTTTATCCCTTTTTCCGCTCAAGCGCCTCGACGATTTTGTCCGGGGTGATAGGGAATTCTTTGATCCAGCAGCCTGTGGCGTTGGCTATGGCGCAGGCATAGGCCTGGGCCGCGCTCATGGCCACGGACATACCGGACTCCTTGGCCCCGTAAGGGCCTGAGGGATCAATGCTTTCAACGATAATCGGATCAATGGGGGGCATGTCCACGGCCAGAGGAACCTTGTACTCGAGTTGGGTCGCATTAAGGCATCGTCCATCGCTCCACGAGTGAAACTCGGTCAACATGCCGCCCTGGCCTCCCATGGCCACGGAGCCCTCGAACTGTCCTTCCACCACCATGGGGTTGAGGGCAAACCCGCAGTCCTGGGCCGCCCAGACGCCCAGCACCTTTACCAGGCCGGTTTCCGGGTCCACTTCCACTTCACAGACCGTGGCTCCGAAAGAGAATGCCTCTGAAAGTTGCCCCTGTGGATTGCTGACCCACTCCCTCCGGTGATCCACCTTGGGGCTGTATGAACCCTGGCCCAGGATAGGCCGGCCTTGGATAAGCGCCATACGGAGCACCTTGGCCAGGGACAGGCCCCGGTCGGGCGAACCCTTGACAAAAACCTTGCGGTCGGCCGCCACAAGGTCTTCCGGATTGGCTTCGAGTTTTACGGCGGCCACCTCAAATATCTGCCGCTTGGCGTCTTCAGCGGCCAACCGCACGGCGTTGCCCCCGGCGAAGGTGGTTACCATGGAATACGACCCCGGATCGTTTGGCGTGACTTCGGTGTCGGCGGTGATCAATTCGATGTCCGCCATTTCCAGTCCCAATTCCTCGGCCGCAATCTGGACAAGCATGTTATCGTTGCCCTGACCGTTGTCGACCACGCCGGAAATGATGGTTACTCCGCCGTCCTCGTTAAACTTAATTATGGCCTGGGAGCCGCCGCGGATTCCCAGCGGAAATCCCGTCTGGACCGAGTTGATGCCCATCCCTATGCCTCGGAAGGGTGGCAATTTCCCGTGCTTCTCTTTGTAACCGCTTTTCTGCACGGCCTTTTCGATGCACTCCGTCAAACCGCAAGAGCCGATATAACTCTTGGTTGCCGTGTATTCTCCGGCATGTCGGGCATTCAGCAACTTGACCCGGACCGGGTCCAGCCCCAACTCCTCGGCCATCATGTCCAGTTGCATGTCCACACCGGCGGCAAAGGAACGACCGTGGATACGGATCATGCCGCGGACCGGTTTGTTGGTGTAAACGCGGATGCCATGAAATCGGACGTGCTCGAGACGATAGGTCTGTTCGTGGCAAAGGAAGGGCACGGAAACGGCTATGGGCCCGGTGCTGGAGTAAGCGCCGCCGTCCAGATAGCTGGTGGTGGATCGGGCCGTAACACGGCCGTCGCGGTCCATGCCGGTAATATGCGTGGTAACCATCCCATGTCCTTGCCGGACGCAGACGGTGTTTTCCTCGCGGGTATAGATCAGTTTGACCGGTCGGCCGCTTTTGAGCGCCATGAGGCTGCAGATGTAATCGGCGGGCGAAATTTCCGATCGTCCGCCAAAGGCGCCGCCGATGGCTATCTTGCGAATCTTTACCTTGTTGAGGGGCATTCGAAGGACATTGGACAAGGGTTTGGATTTCATGTGCGGGCCGGCATTGGGGCACCAGATCTCTATATTTCCATCGGTATCCGGTCGCACCACCACGGCATAGGGTTCGCCCATGAAGTAGTCATCCTCCGGGGCGGTAAAAGTGTCGGTCCGGACCAGGTAGCTTTTTTGCAGGACCGCATCCACATTGCCTACGTCGATATTTACTTCCACATTGCGATTGCCGGGGTAATCCTCGTGAACCAGGGGAGCATCATCCGCCAGGGCCTGGTCGATGGTGAAGACGCCCGGCAGGATTTCATAATCCACGTCTATCAACCGCAAGGCTTCGAGAGCGGTGTCTTCGTCCACGGCGGCCACGGCTGCCACTTCGTCGCCCATATACCTCACCTTATCGGTCTGAAGCATCTGCATGTCGCGTGTGTAGGGAAAGACGCCCCACTTGACGCCGGCCGTGTCCCGGCCCGTGACTATCGTCTTAACGCCGGGCAGCTTTTCGGCCCGGGAGGTGTCTATGTTCAAGATGCGCGCGTGGGCATGAGGACTTCGAAGGACCTTGCCCACCAGCATTCTCGGAAAAATAAGGTCGCCGGCGAATTTGACTTCTCCCGTGGCCCTTACCCGTGAATCAACCCTGGGTGTGCGTTTGCCGATATGTTTGTAATCAGGCATGGTCATCCTCCCCGGCCGCCACAATGGCTTCAACGATCTTGGTGTAACCCGTGCATCGGCAGATATTGGCCGCGATGGCGCTTTTGGCCTGTTCCACGTTCGGACGGGGATTTTCATCCAGCAACGCCTTGGCCGTCAAGATCATCCCCGGCGTGCAGAACCCGCACTGGACAGCCCCATGATTGATGAACGATTCCTGGAGCCTGTGCAGTCCTCTCGGTCCCGCCAAACCCTCTATCGTCGTTATCTCATGCCCCGCGGCCTCTACGGCCAGGGTCAGGCACGAGCGGACCGGCCGTCCGTCCATGAGTACGGTGCAGGAACCGCAAACGCCCTCTCCGCAGCCCTCCTTGGTCCCTGTCAGCTCCAATTTTTCTCTCAATACCTCAAGCAATGTCAGGTGGGGCGGGACCAGTACGTCGTATTCCTCGCCATTCACCGTAAGTTCGATCACTACTTTGGGGGCCTTATTGGACATATGTTCTCCCATCTGATTTGGTTTCAGGTTTCAGGTTTCAGTGTTCAGGCGTCAGCAGGGTGTCTTCTGAGTGCTGATGAAAACTTTGGACGGCAGTTAAAATGCCTTGATTGCGGTCTGCCCAATCGTTTTGCAATCGATACTGAAAAATCACTGAGGGTCGTATTCTATGCTTGAGGGGTCTATTCTGACTCCCGGCCCGCAACCTGAAACCTGAAACCTGAAAGCTGTGTAATCCCTGATTCACTACCCCGCCTGCTCAACCGCCGCACTCAGTGCCCTGCGCGCCAATACAACGACCATCTTGCGGCGGTATTCGGCCGGGGCCACGGTGTTTTCAACGATCGATCCCTCCGCCTTTTTTCCGGCAAGATTTGCGGCCTCGTTTATGGCTTCGGCCTCCGGTTCGCGGCCCCGCAAGGCCTTCTCCGCTTCGCCGACCAACAAGGGCGCCGGACCGGCAGCCCCCAGTACCAGCCGAACCCTGTCAAACTTGCCTTTGCTCAAGGTGACCATGGCCCCGGCGGAAATCAGCGGATAGTCAATGCTGGAGCGCCAGCGCAGTTTCCGGTAGCTCGTGCCCGTCCCCGGGGCGGGCAGAAAAATTCTTATTTCGGTCAGAATCTCTTCCGGCGCGAGGGTGAAAGGCGCGTCCCCCAGGCCGGAAAAAAGTTCGGATATCTTGATAACCCTTTCACCCGACACACTCCTGAGGACAACCTGTGCCCCAAGGGCGGCCAGCATGACCGCACCGTCGGACTGACAGGAAGCGCTGCATTCCTTGCTGTCGGGCAACACATGGCAGACCTGTCCGCCATCTTTATGGCAATGGTCCCGACCCGAACGCCACCATTCCGACTGGTTGTATTGCAGACAACGTGTGCCCAGCAGGAGATTCCCGCCGATTGCGCCGGTGCGATGTTGAATGTGGGGCGACCCCACCGAGGCGAGGGCTTCGGCCAGTCCCGGAATCTCATTTTTCACTTCGTCATGGTCCATGACGTCTTTGAGGGGGGTCAGTGCTCCGATCCTGAGGGTCAGGCCTTCCCGGACGATGCCTCTCAATTGTCCAATGTTTTTCAGACCGATCACCAGATCCGGTCGGACCAGGCGCTGACGCAGACGGGGGATCAGGTCCGTCCCTCCAGCCTGCAACACGGCGGCCGAGCCACGCTCGGCCAGGACTTTTAAGGCTTCTTCAAGGGAATCGGGGGCAAAGTAATCGAAAGCCGGCAGACGCATAATTGGCTCCAAAAGAATGATGAAATAATAAAAATAAAATGTGCTTTTTCGGCGCAAAACTATAGAGAAGCCCTCGTTGCATGTCAAGGTCAAAATCCCCGGATTTGTCTACGCGGGTCTTCAATGCCCTGTCGCAGTTGCATCCATTCCCTTTCTCCCTGCCATAAAAACATTGCGACTGCCGAAGAAAAAGAGAATAATATATATTTTTGAGGAGAAGAACATTCATCCCTAAGGAGGACGTTATGAAAGTACTCAATCTGTATTTTTCTTCAACCGGGAATACCGAGAAGGTCGCACGGAAGATCGATGAAACGGTCCGGGAACTGGGATACCCCGTGGATACGGTGAAAATCAGTTCCAAAGATGCACCTCCGGATATTCTCGACTATAATTTTGTTTTTGTAGGGTCGGGGGTGTATGGCCAGCTTCCCGGAAAACCCCTTATGGATTTTAACAGGGAGTTGATTCAGAAGTACGTCAAGGCGGGGGAAATAGTCCCTGCTTCCCCACGAAGGCTGTCTCGCCATGTGGTTGCCTATTGCACCTTTGGCGGCGTTCACACGGGGATAAATGAAGCGATACCGGCCGTGAAATATATGGGGCAGCTCTTTGATCATCTGGGATATAACATTCTGGGAGAGTGGTACGTGGTGGGAGAATACAAAACGGAGAAGCTCAAAAGCCACTCCGTAGGAGGTCGTCTGGGAGATATTAGGGGGAGACCCAACCAGGCCGACCTGGAGGACGTGGCGGAGAAAGTGAAAGGGGTTTTGCTCGTTTGAAAAAGGTAAATTGAACCGGGAAGGCGCGAAGACCGCAAAGCTCTCTATGAAAACTGATGATTTGTGAATTCTTCTCTTGTTTCGGCACAGCTACTGTGCTACTCTCTTTTGAGATTTTTATTCATAGATCAGGAGTATTGAAATGGCAAACGTTACATTGAAAATCGATGATGCTTTGCTGGAGGATGCTCGACGTCTTGCATTCGAAAAGAAAACATCCATTAATGCTATCATCAGAGACAGACTTGAACAGTTTGTTTCCAGTGATCAAAGGCGTGAGGCTGCCCTCAGAGGTTTAGATTCGTTTTTTCGCAAAACCCAAGCCAGAGTTGGAAGGAAAACCTGGAGCAGAGACGAAATTCATGAGTGATAAGGTTTTTTTAGACACGAATATCTTTATCTATTCCATTGATGCAACTCCTGGTGAAAGCAGGAAAAGGGAAATTGCCCGCACAAAGGTAAGAGAACATATTGGATATGAGTCTGGCGCCATCAGTATTCAGGTCCTTCAGGAATTCTACCATGTTGCTACCCATAAGATTCAGGTGCCGCTTTCGTCTGAAGAAGCCCTTGAGTATATGCATTATATCTCCATCCTTAAAACAGTAAGGCCTGACTTCTCGCTCGTTGTTGCTGCTGTTCACCTCCAACAGGATTATTCCCTGTCTTTTTGGGATGCTTTAATCCTACAGGCCGCGAAACTGGCCGGTTGTTCTCAAATCCTTTCGGAAGGTTTACAGAACGGTTTTTGTCTCGGTGATCTGAAGGTAATGAATCCATTTGCATCCCAATAGATCCTGACGGGAATAGGATCAAACAATGTTAACGAAAGATGCTCGGGTTTCCATAATGTACTGTCCGTTCCACATATGAGTTGATCAAAGAGCATTTTCCAATGAAACCAAACGTTCCGTCATTCGCGTTTCTTCTCTTACTGTTCTTCACCCCGTTCGGTCTTGCGCAGACGCCATCCGACGGCGAACAGCCACGCCAGGAAATGGAAACGCTGCGGGAGACCATCCGATATCACAACAAGCTTTACTATGTGGATAATAATCCGGTCATCTCCGATGCCGAATATGATCGTTTGATTCTGCGTCTAAAAACTCTGGAAGAGGAGCATCCGGAATGGATTACGCCCGATTCCCCCACGCAACGGGTGGGCGCGTCGCCCTCGGATGCATTTAAAACGGTTATCCACACGGTTCCCATGTTGAGCCTGGCCAAAGCGCAAAATGAGGAGGACCTTCGTGATTTCGATAAACATTTGAAAGAGATGCTGGGCAGTTACGGAGACATGGAATATGTCTTTGAACCCAAAATCGATGGCCTGGTGATTGAAGTGGTTTACGAAAACGGGATTTTGACCGGAGGGTCCACGAGAGGAGACGGCGTGGTGGGAGAAGATGTCACGCCGAATATAAAAACAGTCCGTGCCATTCCTCTCAAGCTCCTGGCCCGGGGCAACGAAGGTATTCCGATACGCCTGGAAGCGCGTGGGGAACTTTATATGGGGAAAGGAGCCTTTGCGGTATTAAACGAAAAATGCGGGCGTGATGGGAAAGAGTTGTTTGCCAATCCGAGGAATGCGGCGGCAGGCTCTCTGCGTCAAAAGGATCCGGCTGTCACGGCGCAACGTGGCCTGAATGTCTTTTTTTACGGATCCGGAGCTGTGGAAGGCCTTAATTTTTCTACCCATTGGGAGAAACTGGACTATTTCAAGCGGGTGGGACTGCGTGTAAATCCGCTCAATCGCATCTGTCACGGCATGGATGAGGTGATCACGCAGTTTCGGAAATTGGATAAGATGCGGGAATCTCTCCCCTACGAGATTGACGGCGTGGTGGTGAAAGTTAATAGCCTGCGCCTGCAGGAGGTGTTGGGAAACAGCATCGAAGCGCCGCGCTGGGCAATTGCTTACAAATTTTCCCCCAAACAAGCCACCACAACCGTGAAAAATATTCTTATCCAGGTGGGTCGCACAGGAATGTTGACGCCGGTAGCCGTGTTGGATCCGGTGGAAATCGGGGGTGTTCTGGTGAGCCGGGCCTGCTTGCACAACCTGGGTGAGATCGCGGCCAAGGATATCCGCGTCGGTGACACCGTGCTTGTAGAAAGGGCCGGGGACGCCGTACCAGACATTGTGAAGGTGATTCCTGCGCGACGGACAGGGGGGGAAGTCCCATTTGTATTTCCCCGGCAGTGCCCGGTTTGCGGCAGTGAGGTGGTCCATCAAGAAAAAGAAGCCGTGTATCGTTGTCTCAACCCTTTCTGCCCAGCCAAACGGATCGCCGGATTCGAGCATTTTGTGTCGCGTCAGGGCATGAATATCAGCGGCGTCGGTCCAAACCTCATCGAAAAGCTTGTGAAGGCCGGGCTTCTCACGGATTTCAGCGATTTCTATGTGTTGACTCTGGAGCAGATCGCATCCCTGGCAGGCATGGGGAAAAAATCGGCCCGCAAAATTATCCGAGCCATTGAGCGAAGCAGACATCCGACGCTGGAGCGCTTTCTATATGCCCTGGGGATTCGTCATGTGGGCGAAAGGGCGGCCCACGTTCTGGCTGCCTATTTCGCCGGTTTGGAAGGCCTTAAAACGGCTTCAGAGGGTGACTTGCTGGCCATACAGGATATAGGCCCCGAAACGGCCCGAAGTGTGTACGGCTATTTTCGGGACCCTCACACCCTGGTGATCGTGCAAAGACTCTTTGACAACGGCGTGAAAATTGTCGACCTCTAACCATTGACGACCTTACAGATGTTTTTGCCCAAACTTGCGGGTTCCATGTAATGCATGTAATGTTTGAAGTAGGCGGGTATGGTCTTTTGCCTTCTCTATAACCCTTTTTCATCCAGTTTGTCGGGATCGTTTATTTCGCGGTTTTTGAAATTGAGTAAGTGGTTGAGTTCATGTCCTAAAATGGCCTGATTGACGACGATTTTGCCGTCTACCCGTTTTCCGAAAAGATGGATCTCATTTTTTGTATTGGCATATCCGACAACGGGTGATCCGTAGGCGGATGCTTTTTCGTAATCGAAATGTTTTCGATCGCCCACGATAAAGATCTTGACGTTCTTAAGTTCTATAACTTCGTATAAATTCAGGACTATAATTACCCCCAAAATCTGGACAGGGCAATTTGGTGCATGTTAGAAGCTCGACTTTGGCCAATCTATAGGGGTTCAAGCTGCGTAGCATACTATATCCAGCAGTGTTTCGAGCAAATCATCCTGGAAATAGGTTGAATTTGCCTGATGTGATGAGTTTGTAT